>CASEWY010000048.1 GCA_949291625.1 uncultured Bacillota bacterium | reverse complement strand
ATCAGAGGTAAGCTTGATGAATAACAATGTAAGAAAATTAACAGATGGGGCTTTAATGTTAGCCTTAATTGGTATCTTTATTTTTTTAGATATTCAACTTGGAGGAAGGTTAAGCGGATATAGCGTTTTTTTAGTACCTTTACCATTGGCTCTTTATGGGGCAAAATATGGTATGCATGATGGTTTAGTCGTATGGTTTGCTGCTTCTTTAATGGCGGTTATCTTAGGAGGCTTTACGGAATTATTTTATATTGCATGTTATGGTATGGGTGGATTATATTATGGCAATGGTGTTTATAAACACAAAGAGATGGCAAAAGTAATTGTTGTTACTTGTTTGATTACCATTTTTACTAATGCGATAACTACAGTAATCTTAGCTAGTGTATTTGGATATGATTTAGCTGGGGATATTGCGATGTTTGAAGCTTTATTTGATCAGGTTAATTATGCTCAATTAGTTGGAATATCAAACGTTGAAAGTATTATTAAGAGTATGATTGTAATTTCTACTATTATATTAGGGATAATGGAAGGTTTTATCATTCATTTTTGTTCTAAAATATTGCTTACAAGATTGAAATTTAATGTACCTAAAGCAGATTTTAGTGTTTTTAAAGTTGGTAAATGGACGGGTTATTTAGCTTTTATTGGCTTTGTTGCTTATAATATTTTATATGGTAGAATTAGTGATCCTAGATTAAATGATGCTTTATTTGTTTTTTCAATGCTTTGTAGCATATATTTAATGATATATGGTATTATTGGTAGCTATAATTTGTTAGGTAAATTTTTGGGTGTAACAAATAAGGGATTAAGGGTTATAATTATTATAATAGGGTTTATGTTGTTTAATTTGTTGATTTTGACAATTGGTTTTCTATATATAACAACAGATATTAAAGAAAGGATTAATGAGTGATGCAACAGATTGATAAGCTGAAATGGCAAATATTTTCTATTATAGTATTACAATTTTTTGTATTGATTGTTTTATATTTCTTTTTTGATATGGTAGTGGTTATTCCTTTGATTATTACTATTATTGAAGGTTTAATTGTTTATTATATTATTTATTATTGTAAAAAAGAAATTGATAATTATAGTCATGGAGTAGAAAATTATCTTGGTAGTTCATATAATGATATCTTTAATTTTGGCCAAGTTGGTATCGTTATGTATGATGAAAATTATGTCGTTACTTTCATGAGTGAATTATTCAAAGATAGTAGTATTGATAGAATAGGTAAGAAGATACTTAGCTGGTTACCTGAAGTTGATGAGTTAATTAGTGGTAAAAGTGAATCAGTTAAGGTAATGCTTGATAATCATTTATATGAAGTAAAAAGAAAAGATGAAGAGACAGTTTTATTATTTAAAGATATTACTAAACAGGATTATTTTGAAACTTGTTATAAGGATGAACAATTAGTTATTGGTTTATTTAATCTTGATAATTATGAAGAATCTACGCAATATGAAGATGAGATTGAAGTTAGTAATATAAATTCTATTTTGCGTACATGTATAAATGAATATGCTAAAGAACATAGTATAATGTTAAAACGTTTGAATAGCTTTCGTTATTTAGCAATTCTTAATGAAAAAATATATAAAGAATTAGTAGAAGATAGATTTAGTTTATTAAATAAGATAAGAAAAGAAGCACAAAAATTAGATGTACCTATTACTTTATCAATGAGTTTTGCTAGAGGTTCTAGTGATATTCAACAACTTGATGAGATTAGTGTTCAATTGATGGATTTAGCGCAAACACGTGGAGGAGATCAAGTTGTTACGAAAAAAGTTGATGAAGATGTAAAATATTATGGTGGCTCTAGCGAAGCTTTAGAGAAAAGAAGTAGAGTGCGTGTTAGAGTTATGGCTAATACCATTAAGGAATTGATTCAAAAGAGTTCTAATGTCATTATTTGTGGTCATATGGTAGCGGATTTTGATTGTATTGGTGCCGCTATTGGTATGGCTAGAATCGTTGAATGTTATCATAAACAAGTTTGTATAGTAGCTAAAACTGGTGGTATTGAAGAGAAGATTAAAGGGGCTTTGGATGCTAATGAGGGAGCTTTAAAAGAAAGAGTATCATTTGTTAGTGAAAATGAAGCACTTAATCAATTGAAGGATAATACTTTAGTTATTATGGTTGATCATCATAATTTGGCGCAATCAAATGCTAAACAAATTTTACAAAAAGCTAAACGCATTGCGATTATTGATCATCATCGTAGAAGTGCAGACTTGGAAGTTAAACCAATGTATGTATATATTGAAAGTGCGGCAAGTTCTACTTGTGAATTAATTACAGAATTTATGCCTTATATTTCTAATCGTTTAGATATTAATGAAGTAGAAGCTACTATTATGCTTGGTGGAATGACTGTAGATACTAATTCATTTAAACGTAAGACAGGTTCTAGAACTTATGATGCAGCTAGCTCTTTAAGAAAATTAGGGGCTAATCCATTATTGGTTGATGAATATTTAAAAGATACTTATGAAGAGATGCGTATCAAGAATTTGATTGTGGCAAATAGCTATCAATTTAAAAAAGGTATTGCGATATCTAGTAATGATATATTGATTACGCGTAGTTTAATGTCGCAAGCGGCTGATAAATTGATGACTATTCAAGATATGCATGCAGCTTTTGTAATTGCGAAAGGTGAAGATGATCAAATTTGTATTTCAGCTAGAAGTGATGGTAGTATCAATGTACAAATCATCATGGAAAAAATGCATGGTGGTGGTCATTTGACAGGTGCTGCTTTACAAAGAAAAAATACTACAGTAGAAGCTTTAAAAGAAGAGCTTTGTGCTACTATTGAAGATTATTTAAAGGAGGTTCAAAATGAAAGTAATATTGAAAACTGATGTTAAAAAAGTTGGTAAAAAGGGTGAAATTGTTGAAGTTAGTGATGGTTATGCTCGCAACTTTTTGATAAATAAAGGATTGGCAGTACAGGCTACTGCTAAAAGCTTAGAGATTTTGGCTGATCAAAAGGCTGAAGAGGCTAGACATCAACAATTATTAAAAGAAGAAGCTTTAAAATTAAAAGAAGAATTAAAAGATATGGTCTTTGAATTTAAAGTTAAAAGTGGTAAAGAAGGTAGAGTGTTTGGTAGTGTTAGTACTAAACAGATTCATGAAGCTTTAAGTAATAAAGGAATTAAAATAGATAAAAGAAAGATTTTAGATACAGCTCCAATTACTTCTTTAGGTACAACGATTGTAAAAGTGGAATTATATAAAGATGTTATTGGAGAAATTAAATGTCATTTAAGTGGCAATGAGTGATAGGAGGAAGTAATGGTTAGAACAATGCCTTGTGCCCTAGAAGCTGAATCAAGCCTATTGGGGACGATCATGCTATATAACAGTGCTCCAAGAATAGCGATCGAGGAAGGATTGCGAGATAGTGATTTTTATCTTGATGCTAATCGCAAAATTTTCGGGGCAATTGTTGATATTTATAATGAAAATAAACCTATCGATATAACAACAGTAGCGACTAGATTGAATGATTTAAATTTGTTGAGTATTGTTGGGGGTACGGATTATTTAGCTAATCTTACCGAAGCGGCTGTAACTAG
>CASEWY010000047.1 GCA_949291625.1 uncultured Bacillota bacterium | reverse complement strand
ATCTGGATAGTTCTTGAATTATTTCTAATTACTTTAATTGCATAATATAATAAAAACCACATAATAAGAATATCCAGAAAAGTCTGAGATATTAATAAAATGTTTTCTAAAGTCAAACTTAAATTATATGGTGACATTGGAAACCTCCTTATTAACTTCATTATTATACCACACATGTTCTTAAAATTTATATAACCTTAAAATGTTATTTAAGAATTTTATGTGATACAATATTTAGCATAAACCATAGAAAGGTCTTAAAAAATGCTAGAAAATCTAGAAAAAATAGTCATAAATAACAAAGAAATATACTTATTAGGTACAGCCCATGTATCAAAAATATCAGCTCAAGAAACAAATGAAGCTATAAATGAAATTATGCCTGATTCTGTATGTATCGAATTAGACAAAAAACGTTATGAATCTTTATGCAATCCCCAAAAATGGCAAGAAACAAATATCACTACCGTAATCAAAAATAAACAAACCGGCTTATTATTAGCCAATCTAGTCTTAAGCTCATATCAAAAAAAGATAGCTAAGAAAATGGGTACAAATACCGGAACAGAAATGATGGAAGCCATCAGATTAAGCAAAGAAAAAAATATAAATTTAGAACTTGTAGACCGTGATGTACAAACAACTTTTACTAGAATATATCGCAAACATTCCCTTTGGCAAAAATTAAAATTAATTATGACCTTGATATATTCTATTTTCGATGATGAAGATATTAGCGAACAAGAAATTGAAAATCTAAAAAAAGATGATATTTTAAATGCCGCTTTAAAAGATGTAGAAAAACAATTTCCTATAGTTGCTGAAGTATTAATTGATGAACGCAATAAAATATTAGCTCATAATATCAAAAATGCTCCTGGCAATAAAATATTAGCCATAGTCGGAGCAGCCCATATTCCTGGTATTTTAAATTATATTAATAATGATTATGAAATTGATGAAATGCTAAATATTCCCCCTAAAAGTTTTACTTCTAAGCTAAGTGGTTGGATTATTCCATTAATTATTATTGGCATCATCATTTTAACCTTTTCCCTAGATACATCACAAGGAATTGAACAAATCATCAATTGGATATTAATAACCGGATCATTAAGTGCTATAGGAACCCTATTAGCATTTGCTCATCCTTTATCTATCATAACCGCATTTTTTGCTGCCCCTATTACTACCTTAAATCCTTTATTAGCTGCAGGTTGGTTTGCTGGTTTAACCGAAGCATATCTTAGAAAACCAAAAGTCAAAGATTTACAAAATATTAATGAAGCGATGAATAGTATTTCAAGCATGTACAAAAATCGTTTTACCCATATATTATTAGTAGTAGTTCTAGCCAATTTATTTAGTTCTTTAGGGACGATTATAGCTGGCTTAGATGTTGTTAAAAACTTCTTTGATCTAATATAAATCAAATGCCTTTTCTATTTTGAAAAGGCAGTTTTTTTTAATCATTTTAAAAAAGATGATATCCAAATTGAATATCATCTAAATTTTATTTACTTCCAAAGGTCAAATGGATATACACCATCATCCTTCATCTTTTGAAGCTTAGCTACAACTGTAGGTTTATCTTCACGATATGTTACACCAAACCATTCATCTTTACTACTTAACATCTTAACTTTACAAACATCATTAGCTACTAAAGAACCAATTGCTGTAGGAATTACATGTTCACATTTCATAGGGTTTTCTTTAACAGCTTCTCTAATATAATCAGCAAATAAAGATTCACATTCATCAAAAATCTTAGGAGTAAAGCCCCAGAAGTTCATAGAAACTAAAGTATTTGAATCTAATGGTTTCCATTCACCATTTTCTTCATAAACAGGTTGACCATTTTCACGAGCAATTTTTTGAATTTCTACAATCTTACTTAAATAACCATCTTTACTTTCACAAACACCACGAGTTACTGTACCATTATCAGTTAAAGTATTATTACATAAGTAACCTACCATAGCATATTTATCATCTTCAATTTCATTGCATAAGTAATCATAAATAACTTTAAATGCATCTTTACCATAATAATCATCAGCATTACAAATAGCAAATGGTCCATCAACAATACCCTTGCAAGCTAATAAAGCATGAGTAGTTCCCCAAGGTTTTTCTCTTCCTTCTGGAACAGTTACACCCTCTGGTACATTATTGATATCCTGATAAGCAAACTTAACTTCCATATGTTTAGATACTTTATCAGTTAAACATTTTTTAAAAGCTTCTTCATGTTCCTTTCTAATAATCAAAACTACTTTTTCAAACCCTGCTTCTTTAGCATCATAAATAGAGAAATCAATAATCGATTCACCATTGCTTCCAACCGTATCGATTTGTTTCAATCCTCCATAACGGCTGCCCATTCCTGCAGCTAAAATAACTAATGTTGGTTTATTCATTCTAAAACTTTTTTGGATATATTGCTTTTCAAGCAATATATCTTTTCCTCCTCATTTGAATTAATTATAACATAGCTTTTATATTTAATAACCTTGATTTATAATTAATTTATTAGATAAATGGAGAAAAATATGAAAAATATCATTTTAGCAAGTCAATCACCACGTCGCCAAGAATTATTAGCGCGTTTAGACATTCCTTTTACCATTATGATACCTAATATTGAATAAACTATTGATACTAAAAGAAAATTAGATGAAGCCATAAGTGAAATTGCTAAACAAAAAGCTCTTGCTATTTTAAATAAAGAACCTGAAAGTATTATAATTGCCGCTGATACTATCGTAGTATATAAAAATAATATCTTAGGCAAACCCAAAGATATTAATGATGCCTATAATATGTTATCAATGCTAGCAGGAAATATTCATCAAGTAATTACCGGAGTATGTGTAGCAAGCAAAGATAAAATTTTAGTAGATGCTAACGTTTCTAATGTAACCTTTGATAGTCTAAATGATTCACAAATAAAAGAATATTTAGATACCCAAGAATGGTGCGATAAAGCTGGTAGTTATGCCATTCAAGGTAAGGGGGCAAAATTCATAAAACACATTGATGGCGACTACTATAGCATCATGGGTTTACCTCTTAATTTGTTATATAAAATGCTTTTACA
>CASEWY010000046.1 GCA_949291625.1 uncultured Bacillota bacterium | reverse complement strand
ATATGGTAATGGTCATAGTCATGAAATCGGTCAAACAATGGCATTCTTTACTTTATCAATGTCACAATTATTCCATGCATTCAATATTAAGAGTGAACATAGTATCTTACATCGTACAATAGTTAATAATAAATTCTTAATTGGCTCATTTGTTATTGGCGCTATATTAAATGTATTAGTTATGTATACACCAATCAATTCAATATTTAATTTAGTTCCATTATATGGTGATTATTTATTGGTTGCCTTAGGATTAAGTTTTGCACCAATTATCATTGTAGAAATTTCTAAAGTTTTAAAAAGAGTTTTCGCAAAATAAAATTTATTATCAATAATTGAGTATAAAATTTTAAGAGTAAGTAATTTTAATGTTATTTACTCTTTTTTTGCTTAGTAAAGAGTTTGAATATGTTTACATTATATATAAAAATATGTTATAATTCAGTAAACAATATATGTTAAAAAATTCACAAATAATAAATAAGCAGAGGATTTATTATGATGGGACGGTATAAAAATGGTGATATATATTCTTTTATTTTAAATTTTAATGTGTTTGTTAAAAAATAATTAAAAGTAATAATTAAAAAGGAGGAATATAATAAAGTGATTTCTAGATATAAAAATGGTGATAGGTTAATATTGAAATTTTTTTGTATTTTCTTGTTAATATTGTTGCCAGCGTGTAATGCGCAACAAAATGTTGTTGATGATATTTCATCTTATAAACCAAATATGAGTGAGTACTTAGAATTAAACGATAACAAATGCTTTAAAGGAATTACTGTAGAAGAACTTTTAAAAATATTTGAAGAGGATAAATCCGCAATTATATATATGGGGTTCTCTGCTTGTGGTAATTGCCAAGAAGCTGTACCTGTAATGGCGAAAATTGCTGTTGAAAAAGAAGCTACCATTTATTATCTAGATTTTTATAATGATGATTATCCAATAAGTGATGAAAATCGTCATAAATTAGAAGAAAATCTTAATGATTTTTTGATGGTTGATCCTAGTGATGGATTGAAGAAAATATTTACTCCTCATGTTTTTTCAATAAAAGATGGTAATATCATAAATTCTCAAGTTGGAACACTTGAACAAAGTGAATTAGAAAAAACATATGAAACAATAATTAGTGATGTATATTAAATAATTAGCTCAAATGTTTCATGAGTTTACTTTAAAAATGATAGAAATAATATTTTATCCAATTAGCTTGTTTGATATTATAAAAAGTTGATAATTAAAATAAATCAGTTATCATTTAGCTGGATTACAAAATATAGCTAGTTCTTCTTTACCTTTGTTAGTTAAATATGGATGAAGAATATCCCAATGGATGCGCATAAAAGTTTCTTTAGAAATCGAATGGTAATTGGCCTTATGATATAATTCTTTTACCCATTCAAGATGGGCTAGCATGATCATAGTTATAATGGATACGATTATATTGTGAGTTAAATCTTTTATAAAATATCCTTTTTGTTGTAATATTTCTATTGCTTCAATTAGGATATTTTTTTGTTTTTGGACATTATTTTGATTATTTAGAGCTAATTTTTCATCAATATCTGCTAAATCATCATTAGTAAAATAAAAGTGATTTTTAATTAGACTATCTAACATTTCGCTGAATAGAAAATCAAGATCACCAATTGTTTTTACTTCGATGGTGGTTTGTAATAATTTATTGTCTTCTAATAGAGCTTTGAAAATATCTTCTTTTTTATTAAAGTGATAGGTTAAATTTCCAACACTAATATTTAATTTATTTGCAATTGCGCGCATACTTACTTGATGATAGCCTTTTTCATTGAACATATTACGGGCACAATTTAAAATTTCTTGTTTAGTTATCATGATTGTTTCTCCTAAATATATGATACTTGATATTGACAATTAGTACAAGTGTGCTAAACTATTTTTATAAAATTAGTACATATGTACTAAAAGGAGGAAGAATGAAGAAATTATTGATGTTATGTTTGAGTGGTTTATTATTGGTTGGTTGTAGTAGTGCTTCTAATGCAACAACTGAAGAAACTACAGTACCTACAGAAACTACAACAACTGAAAGTAGTGAAGAAACTATTTATGCGGATACTTTTACTTCTGCTAGTTTAACTAGAACTGTACTTAGTGGTAATGCTTTAGATGAAGCTAATACTGCTTTGGTTAGTCTTTCTAATGATTTAGCTACTTTGGCTGATTCTCAAGTTGAAGGTTATAGTGCTCCAGAAAGTAAACTTGCGCAAGTGATGAGTGTTAATCCTGATGGTTCAATTGCGATGAGTACTATTCATGCTTGGAAGGTTGATGCTGAAGCTCAAACTGTTACTGTTGTTATGACTGATGGCCAAACTATTTCTAATTTAGTTGAAGCTGGTAAACGTGGTTCTATCTTAGTTCATGGTGATTTATATTATAATATGCATGTTGAAGTAGCTGATGTTGTTAAGTTAGATTATAGTGATGAAGCATATAATAATGGTGAATTTAATGTAGATTATTCAGGAAAAGATAATCAATTTGCTGAATATACAGTTACATTAAATATTTTAACTATTGAAAGTACACCATTGTATGTCTTTGATTAATTTTGCTTTTTAATTTTACTTTTAAGTGTTATAATAGCAAGGTAAAGCGTTATAACTAAAGAAGTAGTAATAAATATTCTTAGGCATAAAGAGAATGGTATATTTTGGTGTAAGTACCTTGTCTAAAGATTTATGAATTCATCTTTATAGTGGGACTAATCATCCTCGGTACTGCCGTTATCCAGTTAATTAAGGTGTATCTTTAATTTTATTAAAGATAAATCAGGATGGTACCGCGTAATTTGTAAATATTGCGTTCCTGTTTCAGGAATGCATTTTTTTATGGGAGGGCAAAATGGAAAAGGTTCAACAAGTTAAAAATGATGGCTTGAATGCAATTGAAAAATGTGAAAACTTAGAACAATTAAATCAAGTTAGAATTGATTATTTAAGTAAAAAAGGCCATGTTCAAGGGTTAATGGCTTTGATGAAAGATTTATCCAAAGAAGAAAAGCCAGCATTTGGTCAAGAAGTTAATGATTGTAAACAAGCTTTAATGAAAGCATTAGATGCAAAGATGGAAATTTTGCAAAAAGATGCTTTAAAGGCTAAATTAGAAAAAGAAAGAATAGATATTAGTGTTGCTGGTTATAAACCAAATATTGGTACA
>CASEWY010000045.1 GCA_949291625.1 uncultured Bacillota bacterium | reverse complement strand
ATTATGATTTTAGATAAGATAGATAAAGATTTATTGAAGATGAGTGAGCTTGCAGATGTAGAGCTTCAAGATATTTATCATAATATAGATGATATATGTATGCATAATTCTAATCGTATCCTATCCGCTTTTATTGAAAATAATGTTTCATATGGTGATTTTGCGGATGTTAATGGGTATGGTAATTATGATGAAGGACGCGATAAGATTGAGAAGATATTTGCTAGTGTTCTTGGTTGTGAGGATGCTTTGGTTAGAACGCAAATCATGAGTGGTACTAATGCAATTTATTTAGCTCTTTCAGCATTATTGAAATATGGGGATACAATGATATCAATTACCGGTAGTCCTTATGATTCTTTGCAGGAGATGATTGGCATAATTGGTGATTCTAGTCAATCATTAAAAGCTTATGGGGTTAAATATGAACAGATTGAATTAGTTAATGATGATTTTGATGATGATTCAATTGTTGAACGTTTAAAAAAGCATGATGTACGTTTGGTTGAAATTCAAAGATCTAGGGGTTATTCACATCGTTTGTCTTTAAGCATTGCAAAAATTGAAAGAATTATTAAGAAGATAAGAGAAGTAAATAATGATGTTATCATCATGGTTGATAATTGCTATGGTGAATTGGTTGAAAGAGTTGAACCAGGTCATGTTGGGGCTGATGTGGTTGTTGGTTCCTTGATGAAAAATCTTGGTGGCGGTATTGCGGCTACTGGAGGATATATTGCTGGAAGAAAAGAATATGTCCGTATGGTTGCGGAAAGATTGACTGCTCCGGGTATTGGTAAGGATTTGGGGGCTAATTTCAATCAGAATATGTTATTTTTAAAGGGTATTTTTATGGCGCCTAATGCGGTTAAAAATGCTTTAAAGACGGCAATATTTACAGCTTATATGTTAGAAGTATTAGGATATAAAAATGTTTCACCTAGATATGATGAACATCGTACGGATATTATTCAAACTTTGGAATTAGGTACAGAAGAAAACTTAGTCAATTTTGTCCAAGGCATTCAATCAGCTAGTCCAATTGATTCTTATGTGCGCGTATTACCAGCCCCAATGCCTGGTTATCCTTTTGATGAAGTGATGGCAGCGGGATCTTTTACTCAAGGTAGTACAATTGAACTTAGTGCTGATGCACCAGTAATTGAACCATATACTTGTTATATGCAAGGTGGTTTAACTTTTGAATATGGAAAATTGTCTATACTTTTAGCTTTAACAAATATGAAGAATAAATAAGGGGGATTTATGTTGGATTTTTTTCAAAAAAATATTGAACCTAATAAAAAAGTAAGAACAATCGAAATTATTATCTTAGTTTTACTTTTATTAGGAAGTGTAATTGCTTATGCATTTGGTTTTAGTAAAGTAAATGGCAATGTTGGCGAATATAACTTTGTACAAACTGTAGAAATGCAAAGAGTAACTAGCCTAGATGATTATGATGGGGAAGAGATGGCTAGTGTCGATGTCGTTTATGAAAATGCTGATGCGCAAATGGTATTGACTTATAGTTATGAAGAGTTTGCAAATTCTGATGAAACTATCATGGCTTATGAATATGAAACAAATGATGGTACATTGCTTTATTTTGATCATCAAGATGTAACTGTTGATGAGGCACAATATGCTTATAGTCAAATAATGGCTAATGATACATTGGCTATATTTAATTTTGCGAATGCTTCAATTATTTTAGCTTTATCATTTTTGATAATGATGTTATTTGCTAAACAATTTACAACATATGAAAAATGTTGGTTCTTATCAATTATGATTTTAGCTACTATCTTCTCGGTATTATTCCCTGAAGAGAGCGCTAATGGGGTTAATGGCATTGTGATAATGTTATTATATCTATTGGATACATTCTTAAATATTCTTTGTGAATTATTGATTTCTAAACAGTCTAGATATAATTTCTTAGTTTCTGTATTTGTAGAAATTGTAGAAATAGCTATTTCCATTGTCTTAATGTATCGTTTTGCAACCCTAACGACTACTTTATTCTTCTGGCTACCAATTGATATTATCAGCTTTATTAACTGGTCAAAACATAAAGACGAACAAGAAAGTGAATTGACGATGGTAAGAAGATTAAAAGGTTGGCAAGAAGTAATGGTAATTGTAGGTATCATTGCTTGGACAATCATCGTTGGTTATATCATCAGCGGTTTAGATATTGCGACAGATTTCTATCATAATCGTACTTTAGAGACCGCTATTATTTATATCGATGCTTGTGCTTCGGCAGTAGGTATCGCCAATGGTATTTTCATCTTCTTTAGATTTAGAGAACAGTGGATTGCTTGGTATATTTGTTCGGCCTTAGAAGCTATCATTAATATCTTATCTGGTCAATATGTATTATTAATCTTAAAATTAGGTTATTTTACGAATACGACTTATGGTTATATTAAATGGAGCAAATATATTAAATCGCATCAAGAAGAACAAGCATCATTGTTTTAGCTTGAGAATATTACATTTAACTGATACAATTTTAGTATAAAAAAGAAATGAGAGTGAGAAAAATATGGCAATTTCAGCAGGAGATTTTAGAACAGGTTTAACAGTAATAGTAGATAATGACCCATGGGTAGTATTGGATTTCCAACATGTAAAACCAGGTAAGGGTGCAGCTATTTTAAAGACTAAAATGCGTAATTTAAAAACAGGAAGTGTTCAAGAAAAGAACTTTAATGCTTCTACTAAATTTGAACAAGCAAATATTTCTAAGAAGTCAGCTCAATATTCTTATAATGATGGTAATGCTTATTATTTCATGGATATGGAAACATATGAAACTTATGAGCTTGATGAAGAACAAATTGGTTTTAATAAGTATTTCATCGTAGAAGGTGCTGAAGCTTCATTGATGTTTTTTGAAGGCCAATTGCTTTCGGTATCTGTTCCTGAAAAAGTTGAATTAACAGTTACTGAAACAGATGCAGCTATTAAGGGAGCTCCTTCAAATCAAACTAAAGATGCTACAACCGAAACTGGTCTTACTTTGCGTGTTCCTCAATTTATTGAACCAGGCGAAAAGATTGTTGTTTTTACAGCTGATGGAAAATATGCAGGAAGAGCTTAATAGCTCTTCTTTTTAAAATTATGAATAAGATTGTATTAATAACAGGAGCAGCGCAAGGAATAGGTAAGGCAATCGCCTTAGAATTAGCTAAAAATAATTATGATATTGTGATAAATTATCATACTTCCAAAGGTAGTGCAAATGCCTTAAAAGCTTTTATTGAAAAAGAATATGGGGTAAGATGTGAAGCAATATGTGCTGATGTTTCAGATGAAAAACAAGTTGATCAAATGATTACAAGTGTTGAAGAAAAACTTGGTAGTGTAGATATTTTAATTAATAATGCCGCTATAGATCTTTCTAATTTGTTCCATTTAAAGACAGCTGAAGAATTTAGAAGAACGCTTGATGTTAATGTTGTAGGAGCCTTTAATTGTAGTAAAAGAGTATATCCAAAGATGTTAGAGAAGGAATATGGAAGAATAATTAATATTTCTAGTACCAATGGTATTAATACTTATTATCCTATGTGCATTGATTATGATGCTTCAAAGGCTGCCCTTATTTCATTAACGCATAATTTAGCTATGGAACTAGGCCCTTATGTGCATGTTAATGGGATAGCTCCCGGTTTTATAGGAACAGATAAAGAATTAGATGGCTATGATGAAGAATTTCTAAAAAGTGAAACAGAAAAAATTCTGGTTAAACGTTATGGTAAACCAGAAGAAGTAGCTTATTTAGTAAGATTTTTAATTAGTGATGAAGCTAATTATATTAATAATACGATTATAAGAATAGATGGAGGACAACAAGGAAGTTGTTAGAAAATTATGATAGAAGATACTTTAAAATTATTTAATAATAAATGGGCCTTAGTAACAGCCGGTACTAAAGAAGATTTTAATACGATGACTATTGGTTGGGGAGGCTTAGGTAGTTTATGGTCTAAACCTACAATTAGTGTCTATATTAAACCTTGTCGCTATACTTTTAAATATATGAATGATAGTGATTATTTTACCGTTAGCTTCTATGATGAAAAATATCGTGATGATTTGCAAATCTTGGGTACTAAGTCTAAAAGAGATATGGATAAACTTTCTTTGACTAAGTTACATCCAGATTTTTTAGAAAATGGTATTACTTTTAAAGAAGCTAAGTGTACCATAGTATGTAAGAAGATATATTGGCAAGATCTTGATATTAATAACATGCCTAAAGATGTTATTGATAAATATTATTTAAAAGAAGAACCGCATCGTATGTTTGTAGGTGAAGTAGTAAAAGTGATAGGAGAGTTTTAACTTATATTTTACCTTTTTAAATTTTAACTAGTGTTAAAATTTAATTAGGGTGAATTTATGCGAAAAATAGGTAGAAAAATAGATGATTCTAGAATTAAGATATTATTTATTATCTTTCTAGTTTTTACTATTCTTTTACCTATTTTGCTTGTTATG
>CASEWY010000044.1 GCA_949291625.1 uncultured Bacillota bacterium | reverse complement strand
ACTAATTCTAAGGCTTCATCTTGTCCCATTACCCTATTTCTTAAAGCATCACCTAAATGCAATATTTTTTGACGTTGGGTTGCCATTAATTTGCTAACTTCAATATGTGTCCATCTAGATACTACTTTAGCAATCAACTCTTGATTAACAATTTCTTGAATAACTTTATCTTTATCTTGATTTTGGTTATATTCTTTAATCTTTTTTTCTAGATTTGGAATAGTTTGATATTGTAATTTAGCTGCTTGTTCATACTTTGCATCATTTTGCGCTTGTTGGAAATCTAATTGTGCTTTTTGTAATTGTTCCTTCAATTGTTTTACATCATCTAAACGATGTTTCTCTTCCTGCCATTTATTATATTTAATATTCTTTTCTTCTTTTAAATTGGCTAATTCTTTTTGAATATCTTCTAAACGTTCTTTTGTTTTAATATCATCTTTTTCTTTCTTTAAAGCTGTTTCTTCAATTTCTAATTGCATGATTTTTCGCATTAGTTCATCAAGTTCTTGTGGCATTGAATCCATTTCAACACGCACACAGGCACAAGCTTCATCAATTAAATCAATGGCTTTATCCGGAAGATATCTATCAGTTATATATCTATCAGATAAAGTAGCACTAGCTATTATTGCTTCATCTAATATTTGAACTCCATGATGTGATTCAAATCTATCCTTTAACCCTCTTAAAATGGAAATCGTATCTTCAACTGTAGGTTCTTCAACTTGGATTTTTTGGAATCTTCTTTCCAAAGCTGCATCCTTTTCAATATATTTACGATATTCATCGAAAGTTGTAGCACCTATACACTTTAATTCCCCACGAGCTAACATAGGCTTTAATAGATTGGCCGCATCCATTGAACCTTCAGTTTTACCAGCACCAACTAGATTATGAATTTCATCAATAAACAAAATAATATTACCATTAGCTTGTTTAACCTCATTCAATACGGCTTTTAAACGTTCTTCAAATTCACCACGATATTTAGCACCAGCAATCAAAGATCCCATGTCTAATTCAATTAATTTTTTATTTTTCAAACCTAAAGGTACATCTTGCTTCATAATACGCCATGCTAAGCCTTCAACAATTGCTGTCTTACCTACTCCTGGTTCACCAATCAATATAGGATTATTTTTAGTTTTTCTCGATAGAATTTCAATTACTCTTCTTATTTCTTCATCTCGACCAATAACTGGATCAATTTTACCATCTTTTACATCTTTTACTAAATCTCTACCATACTTTTTCAAAGCTTCTAATTGATTTTCACTTTGTTGGGTATCCATTTTTTGATTATTTCGTCTTTCCAGTTCGGCTTTAGTTATTTTTTCTGTTGTTAAGCCAAAGGTAGCATTGATTTTTTTAGACACCTCAGATTTATTTTCTAGTAAACCTATCAATAAGCTTACTGAACTCATATAATTTTCTTGTTGATTTTTTGACCATTTTTCTGCAAGACTATAACCTTCGTTCACTAGACGATTGATATTAATATTACTATTGGTAACTGTAGGTAATTTTGCAAGATACTCATTAACTATCATATCTATCGTATGATAATCAACATTTAATCTTTCCCATAAGCTTTGGATACCATCATCTTCATTCATGATTTTAAAGATGTGCTCTGTAGAAAGTTCACTATTGGATCTTTCTTGGGCAAATTGAATAGCTTTGGTTAAGATATTTTGTAGTCTTTCTGTCATTTTTTCAAAATTCATAATATACCTCCTTTAGCACTTTAAATGTTAGAGTGCTAATCAATCTGTTAAGTAAAAGGCTTATTTAAAAGCCTTTTTAAATTTTTCAAACACACTCTCTGTAGAATTATGTTGAATCTTTGATAATTTTTGATACAATTCTTTTTCTTCTTTAGATAGTTTCTTAGGGATTTCAACTTTGATTTCTATAATTTGATCACCCTTTTTGCCACCATGGATATCTGGAACACCTTTTTCTTTTAAACGTAATTGTGTTCCATTTTGTGTACCTGCAGGAATATTCAATTCAATATCGCCATATACTGTAGGTACATCTACACTACAACCTAAGGTAGCATCTACATTACTGATAGGAATAGTGATATAAATAGTTTTACCTTCACGTTTGAAATATTGATGTTGTCCAACTCTAACTTCGATATATAAATCGCCATTAGGTCCGCCATTTATACCTCTTTCACCTTTTCCTTGTACTCTTAATTGTTGACCAGTTTGTATACCAGCAGGTATCTTCAAATCAACACTGACTCTTTTATGTTCATAGCCTTCACCATGACACTTAGGACAAACTCTCTTGATTTTTTTACCCTTACCATTACATTCTGGACAAACACTTTGAGATTGGAATACTCCAAAAGCAGTACGTTGTTGGGTAACTACTCTACCTGTTCCATTACAGCGTGGGCAAGAAGTTATATCGCTACTTGAATAAGCTCCCGATCCCATACAATGACTACATTGTTCATCAACACTTAAATTGATAGTTTCATTTTTACCAAATATAGCATCCATGAAATTAACATTCATCTGCATGTAACGATCTTGGCCTTTACGTGGAGCATTAGAGGCTTGTCTACTTTGACCAAAGCCACCAAAGCCGCCAAATCCTCCACCAAACATTGAACTAAAAATATCATTGATATCATCAAATCCTGCACTAGAGAAACCAGATCCTGCTTGAGAACCATCCATACCAGCAAAGCCAAATTGATCATAGGTTGCTTTCTTTTGGGGATCACTTAATACTTCATAAGCTTCATTTATTTCTTTAAATTTAGCTTCAGCATCAGGTTCTTTATTAACATCTGGATGATACTTTTTAGCTAATGAACGATATGCTTTTTTTATTTCTTGCTCGGATGCACCTTTAGAGATGCCAAGCACTTCATAATAATCTCTTTTGTTACTCATTTATCTCAACACCTCCAAATTCACCCACAAAGTCCTAGGTCTTTGCCTAGGTACTTTGTCATTAATTCTTTTCTTTAAAATCAGCATCTACTACATTATCATCACTAGCACTAGTGCCATTATCATATGTATTATTGTTATTTGCTTGTTGTTGATACATAGCTTGAGCCATAGTGTTAGCTGCTTGTTCAAGTTCATTCATCTTAGTTCTTAAAGTATCAAAATCATTGTTATCAATTGCTGTTTGCAATTCATCACGTAATTTCTTAACTTCTTCTTTTTGTTGTTCAGTAACATTTGCATTTTCAGTCTTTAATGTTTCATCAATTTGAATGATAAATTGTTCTGCTTTATTCTTTAATTCAATTTCTTCTTTACGTTTATCATCTTCAGCTTTATGTTCTTCAGCTTCTCTTACCATCTTATCAATTTCAGCATCGCTTAAACCTGAAGATCCAGTAATAGTAATTGATTGTTTCTTATTTGTACCTTTATCCAAAGCACTAACATGAACAATACCATTAACATCGATATCAAATGTAACTTCAATTTGAGGCACACCACGTCTTGCTGGAGCAATTCCTGTTAATTGGAAGTTACCTAATGTCTTATTGTCAGCAGCCATTGGTCTTTCACCTTGTAATACATGGATATCAACAGCTGGTTGGTTATCAGCAGCAGTTGAGAATACTTGTGACTTACTTGTTGGAATTGTAGTATTACGAGGGATTAATACTGTCATAACTCCACCTAATGTTTCAATACCTAAAGATAATGGTGTAACATCCAACAACAATACATCTTTAACATCACCAGTAATTACTCCACCTTGAATAGCTGCACCCATAGCAACAACTTCATCAGGGTTAACTGATTTATTAGGTTCTTTACCTAATTCATTTTTAACAGCTTCTTGAACAGCTGGAATTCTTGTAGAACCACCTACTAATAATACTTGATGAATATCATTCTTTGTTAAACCAGCATCACTTAAGGCTTGTCTTACTGGTTGAATTGTACGATCTACCAAGTGTTTAGTCATCTTATCAAATTGTGCACGAGTTAAAGTTTGTTCCAAATGTAATGGACCATCAGCACCAGCTGAGATAAATGGTAAACTAATTTGTGCTTGCACCATTCCTGATAAATCTTTCTTAGCTTTTTCAGCAGCTTCCTTTAATCTTTGTAAAGCCATGCGGTCATTTCTTAAATCAACGCCATTATCTTTCTTAAAGTTATCGATTAACCAATCAACAATAACATTATCGAAATCATCGCCACCTAATCGATTATCACCAGCAGTTGCTAGAACTTCGAAAGTACCATCAGCAAGATCCAAGATAGAAACATCGAATGTTCCTCCACCTAAATCGTAAACTAATACACGTTGTTCTTTATCAGTCTTATCAATACCAAATGCTAAAGCGGCAGCTGTTGGTTCATTGATAATTCTTTCAACTTCTAAACCTGCAATTTTACCTGCATCCTTAGTTGCTTGACGTTGAGCATCATTGAAGTATGCTGGTACAGTAATTACTGCTTTATCTACCTTTTCACCTAAATAACCTTCAGCATAATCTTTCATATAACTCAAAATCATGGCACTAATTTCTTGAGGTGTATACATTTTTCCTTCAAGTTCTACTTTTTGATCAGTACCCATCAATCTCTTAATTGATGTTACTGTGTTTTTATTTGTAACAACTTGACGTTTTGCGGCATCACCAACAATTCTTTCACCATTTTTAAAAGCAACTACAGATGGTGTTGTACGATTACCTTCAGGATTAGTAATTACCTGAACATCATTTCCTTCCATAACCGCAACACAGCTATTTGTTGTACCTAAGTCAATTCCTATAATCTTACTCATTTTACATTCCTCCTATTTATTCACTTACTTTTACCATTGCAGCACGTAAAATACGATCTTTTAACATATATCCCTTTTGTAATACTTCAATTACCATACCTGATTCAACATCTTCTTTTTTCTCCATCATAATGGCTTGATGATAATTAGCATCAAAA
>CASEWY010000043.1 GCA_949291625.1 uncultured Bacillota bacterium | reverse complement strand
TTTGCTTTTGATAGTATGGTATCTTGTTTTTTAGTTAATTCTTTATTAAATAGTTGGGATAAAATTTTGATGGAATATCATCTTAGCCAAGATTTTGAATTTAAAGATATATATGGTACTGAAGATAAATTAATTTTACGTGATGAACAATTGTCTCAAAGATATTGTTGTCAAAAAGCTAGTAATATTTATAAACTTTATATAGAAACTAAAGATAAATTAACAGAATATGAATTAGATAAACTTTTCTATGAAATAGAAATGCCTTTAACTAAAGTATTATTTAAAATGGAAAAAGAAGGAATTTTTGTTGATGAACAAAAATTAGATGATATAGCTTTAGAATGCAAACAACAAATTGATGATACTAGTAGTAAAATATATACTTATGTTGACCATGAATTTAATTTAAATTCACCTAAGCAATTAGCCACTGTTTTATTCGATGAATTGCAATTACCTAGTGGTAAAAAAAGAAGTACTTCCCAAGAAGTATTAGAAAAATTATTAGGTATGCATCCAATCATTGAATTGATATTAGATTATCGTAAATGGCAAAAAATATATTCAACCTATGCCCAAGGTTTAAAGAAATATATTTATAAAGATCGTAAAATTCATACTACCTTTAACCAATGTATTTCGGAGACAGGAAGACTTTCAAGTTCTAATCCTAATTTGCAAAATATTTCAGTTAGAAATGAAGAAGGTAGAATGATTCGTAAAGCTTTTTTACCAACAAAGGGAAATGTATTAATCTCTAGTGATTATTCGCAAATAGAATTAAGAATGTTAGCCCATATGGCAGATGAAAAGACTTTGATTGAAGCGTTTAATCATGGCTTGGATATTCATACTAAAACTGCTATGGACGTATTTAATGTATCTAAAGAAGAAGTTGATAGTGAAATGCGTCGAAAAGCTAAAGCTGTTAATTTTGGAATTGTTTATGGAATTAGTGATTTTGGGCTAGCAACCCAATTGCATATATCACGCAAGGATGCAAAAAGCTATATTGATGGTTATCTAGCTAGTTATCCTGGCATTCATAAATATATGGAAAATATAATTGCTTATTGTGAAGCACATGGTTATGTAAAAACTATTAGTAATCGTAGAAGAATGATTCCTGAAATTCATAATAAGAGCTATATGGTAAAAGAGTTTGGGAAAAGAGCGGCAATGAACGCTCCAATTCAAGGATCGGCAGCTGATTTAATTAAAATCGCTATGATTAATATCAATTCAGTAATGGAAGAAAAAGGATGTCGTTCGAAAATGATATTGCAAGTGCATGATGAATTGATTTTTGATGTATATAAGGAGGAAGAAGAATTGATGAAGAGTATAATTCGTGAAGGTATGGAAAATGCCATGAAATTGAAAGTTGTCTTAAAAGCTGATTGTAAAGTTGGCAAGACTTGGTATGAGGCTAAATAATGCCTGAATTACCTGAAGTAGAAACAGTTCTTAGAACCCTAGAAAATCGCATCAAAGATCAAGAAATAGTAGATATTAAAGTATTATATGAACCAATTGTACAAAATAAAGATTCATTTATTAAAAGCTTACTTCATCAACATTTTAGAGATTTTTTGCGTAGGGGAAAGTATTTAATCTTTAAGATGGATGATATATATTTTGTTTCTCATTTACGTATGGAAGGCAAATATTATATTCAAAAACCTGATGAGCCTACCAATAAACACAATCATATTATTTTTGCTTTAAGCAATGGAATGGAATTAAGATATAACGATACAAGAAAATTTGGACGTATGGAAATATATCCTTTAGATACTGATTTAAATCATTTACATGATTTAGGGGTAGAACCTTTAAGTGATAATTTCAATATTGAATATTTAAAGCCTATATTAAATAAAAGTTCTCATTCAATTAAACAAGATTTATTAGATCAACATATTATTGCAGGTATTGGTAATATTTATGCTGATGAAATTTGTTTTTATGCTAAAATAAATCCAGCATGCAAATCTAAATATTTAGACGATATAACAATTAATTTAATAGTTGAGGGCACAAAAGCTATTTTACAAAAAGCAATAGAAGCAGGAGGAACAACTATTCGTTCATATACTTCTAGTTTAGGAGTAACTGGACGCTTTCAATTATCTTGTAAAGTTCATCAGAAAGAAAATCAACAATGTGAAATCTGTGGCTCATTAATTAAGAAAACAGTTGTAGCAGGAAGGGGAACTTATTATTGTCCTTCATGTCAAAAAGAGGAAACAAAATGAAAATTGCAATTTGTGGTACAATAGCTAGTGGAAAAAGTGAAGTATGTAAAATAATTGCTAAAAGATATCCTGTATTGAATTGTGATGAATTAGCTAAGCGTTGTTATGATCCAAAACATGAAGCATATGCTAAAATAATCAATTTATTAGGTGAAGAAATATTGAATCAACAGTTGATTGATTTAAAGACAGTAGCTAAAATAATATTTGATGATTCTACTAAAAGAAAAAATCTAGAAAATATCATTCATCCTTATGTAAAAAAAGAAATTATGGCATTAAATGATAGTATCAATTTTGTAGAAATTGCCCTATTATTTGAATGTGGATGGGAAGATTTATTTGATAAAATAGTATTAGTAACTTGTGATGCTAAGATAGCTATTGATAGAATGATAAAATATCGTGGGTATGATTATAATCATGCATTGGCTCGTTATAATTCTCAAATCGATCCAAATATACAAATAGCTAAAGCCGATTATGTTATTTATAATAATTCAACGAAGGAAGATTTAAATATAGAAGTAGAAAAATTATTAGAAAGGATTATTGATGATGGAATTAAAAGCTAAAGATACATATCGAATTCAAGTACAAGATTATTTGTCACCATTATTATATTCATCATTATTATCTTTATATCAACCAATTATTGGCCCTTATGCTACACTTTTATATTTAACTTTAGTAAATGAAGGAATTCATCAAAGAAGCTTGGAAACCCATGGTAGGCTTTGTGAAATTTTAAATATAAATATAGTGGATTTATATAAAGCTAGATGTAAGTTGGAAGAATTCAATTTGATTAATAGTTATGTTAAAACAGTAGATGATCGCTATAGCTACATTTATATTATCAATTATCCTTTATCTCCAGAAAGCTTGTTAAAAAATGAATTATTTATTAAATTGCTTATACGTTCTATTGGAACTAAGCAATTTGAATTAACTGCTAGTAAATTAATAAATAATAAAGCTAATTTGGAAGATTATAAAAATATTAGTTCTAAAATGCGTGATGATGAAATAGCTACTTTAAGATTGGATGAAATAAAATTTAATAAAGTTCGACCTAAGTATAGTTTTATAAATCAAGATAATATTAAATTTGATTATGATCGTTTTTTTAAAAAAATTAGTGCTTTAGTATTTCCAATAGAATTAAGAACAGAAACCAATTTAAAAATAATTGGAGAAATAGCTTGTTTAAATGGTATTAATGTCGATGAGATGATAATTTTAGTAGGTAATAGTATTGATTTTAAAAAGAAAGAATTTAATATAGAATACTTGAAAAAAGCGGCAGCAAAGATAAGCAGTGGTAAACTAAATTCTAAAGATATATATCAATCAAGTCCAATTGCTTTTTTACAAGCTAAACAAAATGGTGTAGAAATTGCTAGTAGTGATAGAATGATTTTAGAGACTTTAGCATATAAATATGGTTTATCAAATGAAGTTATAAATACTTTAGTTGAATATGTATTAAAAATTAATCAAAATCGTTTAATTTATAATTTTGTTGATAAAATTGCTAGCGAATGGACAAGAGATGGTGTAAAAACTAGAGAAGATGCACTTAAAGCTTGTAATAAAGATAATAATATTAATAAAAAAGTAAATAAACCTATTCGTATTATGCCGGAATATCATCAAGATAATGATGATGATAGTGATCGTGATGCTCTATTGGCTAAGCTAAAAAAGGAGTTTAATAATGGATAAGATTAACTTAAAAATTGAACAGATTGATAATAGTCAATTAATTGAAGATCTACTTAAAGAACCATTGATAATTAAGCTATTTAAAGATAAAGGATTAAAAAAAGAATTATTAACTAAATATCCAAATAAATTTTTACGTTATCTAGAAAATAATAAAATTTGTCAAAATTGCCAAGGATTAGATCATTGTAAACAAAGTTTACCAGGCAAATTTTTAGATATAGATTATGAGGGTATGTTAGTTGAAACATATCGTGATTGTTCATTTAAAAAGGAATATGATAAAAAAATTGATCATTTAAAATATTATTATCAATGCGATTTGCCTAAAGCTCATTTAGATGTAGAATTTAAAAAAATTAATTTAGATAATGAGAATGCAAATTATTTAAAAGTATTATGGCAATTAAATAATCTTTGTGAAAATAATGAGAATGTATATTTATATGGTACAATGGGTAGTGGGAAAAGTTATCTAGCAGCTTGTGCTAGTAATTATCATGCTAAAAAGATGGAAAGAGTAGCATTCATTCATGTTCCTAGTTTTTCCTTAAAATTAAAAAGTTTAATTAATAATAATGAATATGAACCATTTGTTGATGAACTAAAAAGGGCAAAATTTGTTGTTTTTGATGATATAGGTGCTGAAAAAATATCTGGATGGTTTAGAGATGATATTTTATTGCCTATTCTAAATTATCGTATGGAAAATAATTTATGTACTTGGTATACCTCAAATGAAGATCTTAAAAGCTTAGAAAATCATTATTCTTTAGCTAATGATGATAAATTGAAAGCGGTTAGGTTATTAGAAAGAGTAAAAACTAATACAAAAATAATAGAATTATCGCAAAAAGATAGAAGATTAATTTGTTTATAGGTTAGTTAAATGGTAGAATAATAATGTCATTAAAGGAGATTTCTTATGGTTAGAAAAATTGGTATTTTAACTTCTGGTGGTGATGCTCCGGGTATGAATGCGGCAATACGTTCGGTAACACGTGTTGCTTTGTCTAACGGAATTGAGGTTGTAGGAATACGCGATGGATATCGTGGCTTAGTTAATGGAATGTTCGAACCACTTACTAAGCGTGATGTTTCTGATATGGTAGATAGAGGTGGAACAAAATTAGGATCTGCGCGTTTACCAGAATTTAAAGATGATGACGTACAAGAAAAAGCAGTAAAGCAATTGAAAGAACATGGAATAGATGCGATTGTTGTTATTGGAGGAGATGGATCATATCGTGGTGCTATGTCTTTGACAAAGCGCGGCATAAACTGTATTGGTTTACCAGGAACCATTGATAATGACATTCCAGGAACTGATTTTACTATTGGTTTTGATACGGCATTACAAACTTGTGTAGAAAATGTCGATAAATTGCGCGATACATCTAGTAGTCACCATCGCTGTTCAGTGGTGGAAGTAATGGGTAATCATTGTGGTGATTTAGCTGTATGGACCGCTATTAGTTGTGGAGCAGAAATAGTTATAACTCCAGAAACTGGCTATGATGAGCTAGATATTTTAGAGCGTTTGCGTTATCTAGATAAAGCTGCTAAAAAGAATCATGCAATTGTTATTATTT
>CASEWY010000042.1 GCA_949291625.1 uncultured Bacillota bacterium | reverse complement strand
TCTAAAGCTGAAATGACTGAATTAGCTGCAAAAGCTATTGAATTAGAAACAATGGATGATGTTGTTGAACTTGTAAAAAATAGCTTAAAATAAATTATAAAATAGTATAAAATAAAGAGTGTGATTATTCACGCTCTTTTTTAAGGTGATGCTAATGAAAAATGTAATATTTATTTCTTCTACTGGTGGACATTTAGTAGAATTATTACAATTAAAGCCTTTATTTTCTAAGGTAAATGCTTGTTTGATTACGGAAAAGACAAAGTCAAATGCTGATCTTTCTTCGCAATTAGATATTCCTATTGAATATTTAGCATATGGCACTAAAAAACATTTTTTTAGTTATATATTTAAATTTGCTTTTAATATCTTAAAATCATTTTATTATTTTTGTAAATATAGACCAGATGCGATTGTTACAACGGGTACGCATACAGCGGTACCAATGTGTTATATAGCTCATATTTTTAAGAAGAAGGTTATTTGGATAGAAACATTTGCGAATAGTCAAAGTCCAACTGAGGCTGGTAGAATGGTTTATAGGATTGCAGATACTTTTATTGTGCAATGGGAATCAATGCTTAAGTTTTATCCTAAAGCAATTGTAGGAGGTTCTATTTTTTAATGATTTTAGTAACATTAGGAACACAAGATAAACATTTTGTACGTTTGATAGCTATGGTAGATGAGCTTATTAAACAAAAAGAAATAAATGAAGAAGTATATGTTCAAGCAGGATCGACTTCTTATCATAGTGATAAAATGCATATTTTTGATTACTTAGATATGGAAGAATATGATAAATTATTACAAAAGTGTGATGTTTTAATTACTCATGGTGGAGTTGGGACGATAGTTTCTGCTTTAAAAGATGGTAAAAAAATAATTGGTGTAGCTAGAGAAGCTCGTTATAAGGAACATCATAATGATCACCAAAAAGAAATCATTGAAACTTTTTCTTCACAGGGTTTGATATTAAAAGCTGATGATGTAGAAAGTTTAAAAGAAGCCTTACATATGATAAAGACCTTTGTGCCTAAACATTTTGTAAGTAATAATGATAAATTTTTAGCTTTGATTGCAAAGGAGCTTAATATATGAAATTATTAGCCTCAGATTATGATGGAACCCTAAGAATGGGTGATAAAGTTGCTGCTTCTACAATTGAAGCTATCAAACGCTTTAGAGCTAGTGGTAATATTTTTGGTATTGCTACAGGACGTTGTATTGACTTAGTTAAGTGTGAGTTAGATGGTCAAGCTATACCTTATGATTTTATTGTTGGTAATAATGGTGGTACTATTATAGATAGTCAAGGGAATCTATTAGAAAATGTGTTAATTGAACCAAAACTTGCTAAGAAGATTTTACAAATTTTAGGTAGTTTTAAACCAGATCAATTGGGAATTAGTGATGGTTTGACTTATGGTACTAATTATCCACTATTAGAAACGCTTATGCCTTCATTACGTTTTTATAATTATCAAAAACCTGATGTTTTTAAAATGATAGAAAAAGGAGAAATAACTTCTATCTTTGTTTATTTTAAACAATATAATAAAAAACAAGAAGCGATGAAGGCAATCAAAGGCTTAATTGAAAATTTAGCTTGTTCAACCAATGATGAGATGATTTCAGTTTGTAATAAAGGCATTACCAAACAACATGGGGTCGCTTTAATTGGTAAGCATTTTAATTGTAAAGATATTTATGTTATTGGTGATGATTATAATGATATAGAAATGATTAAGTATTATAATGGTTTTACCGTTGAAAGAGCGAATAAAGAAATAAAAAAATAGCTTCTTTACAATTTGAAAATGTTGCAGAAGCTATTGAATATTTAATGGGCTAATTATTTGCCCGTTTTTATTTTTTGGGCTATTTTTGCTAGTTTATATAATAAAGTATTTACTGGTAGATCAAATTCTCCAATATATTCGACAATAATAGGACCAAAATTAGCTTTGAAGGTAGATAGTCCATCGTCTAAAGTTCCAGATATTCCACCCATATTTACAAATTTATAACCTAAATCAAAAGAGTGTTGTATCTTGTACATATATAAAGGATATTGGGGCCTAAAGGCATTAAAATCATCATTTCTGCCAGCATATAACATTTCTATATTAGTACCAAAGCCTACCATTAATCCTCCAGCAATTGTTGTTTCGTTTGGATATTTTTGGCATAGTTCTTGAATTTTAGCTAGTTCTTTATTGCTAGAATCGATGGTTTGTTGAGCTTTTTTGTGGGCATTATTTGTAGCACTAGCATCATTTAATATTTTATTTGCATCTTTAATATTATTTTCAAGTTCTTGACGATATTGATTAGGATTTACTTTAGCTAAATATAAATAACTATCATTTGGATAAGTGTCCATTAATTTTTTAAAATAGTCTAAATTGCGTAGATGAACATTTTTATGCTTTTCTGTCATGCTTATCATTTGGGCAAATTCTTCTAGATGTTCTTTGGAATATAAATCAATTTTAACATGACGTTTATTAGCGGCTTTGATAGATTTTATGGTTGAATTTGGTACTGTTTTTTCCAAATCTAATACATATGGTTTTGCCATATGAAAGCGGGGTTGAATAGTTTGCTCGATATGTAAGGTTTTTCCCTTATATATGGCTTTATTTTTAATTAAATCATCGATGATTGCTTGAGCATTTGGATCATCTGGAACATTTTTATTATCTAGACTAAAGCGGCGTAGTTCGATACCAGGATCAAAAGTAATAAATAAACAATGTTGTTTTTTTGCCCATCTTTTAAGTTCTTTAAAGAAGAAAGTTACTAATTCTTTATTAGTATAGTCCATGATAGGTCCTCGAGGTAAATAAATCATACATAAACCTAAAGGTAATGGTTTTATTAATGCTAGGGAAGAAGCAATTATTTTATCATTTTCAAATACGCTTATGATATCATGATGCCAATTATCTTTAATTTTTGCCCAACTACTTGATTGTAAAAGATTTGATAGCGGATGATCTTTTACAAAATTATCATGAAGGGTGTTAGAAACATTACTTTTAAATATATACATATAAAAAGCCTCCAATATTGAACTAATATAGTATAGCTAAAATTTAAATATTAAGCAATTATGGACATTTTTTTTAAAATGTTTATTGCGAAAAAATATAATGAGTTATAGAATTACTATGATTATGAGGTGAAATATGAAGTTAGGATTAGATGTGGGTTCAACAACAATTAAATGTATTTTATTAGATGAAGATGACAAGATTATATATTCATCATATGAAAGACATTTAAGCAAAATTGTAGAAAAAACCATTGAATTATTAACTTATATTAAAGAAAATTATATCAAAGACAATAAATGTAAATTAATGATTAGTGGGTCAGCTGGAATGGGTATGGCTCAATGCAATGATATAGATTTTGCCCAAGAAGTATTCGCAACGAAGATTGCTTGTGAAAAATTAAATCCGGATACGGATGTCGTTATTGAACTTGGGGGAGAGGATGCCAAAATTCTTTTTATAAGTAATCATTTGGAAGTAAGAATGAATGGATCTTGTGCTGGAGGTACAGGAGCCTTTATTGATCAGATGGCTACTTTATTAAATTGTGATGCAGCTACATTAGATAAATTAGCAGATAATGCTAAGCGTAGTTATACGATTGCTAGTCGTTGTGGCGTATTTGCTAAAACAGATATTCAACCTTTATTAAATCAAGGGGCTCTTAAGGAAGATATTGCCCTAAGTATCTTCTATGCTATCGTTAATCAAACTATTGCTGGTTTAGCTCAAGGTAGACCAATTAAAGGCAATGTTTTATATTTGGGTGGACCTTTGACTTTCTTGAAAAATTTAAGAAAATGTTTTGATAAGACATTAAAGCTTGAGGGTAAATGTCCAGAAAATTCTTTATATTATGTGGCTTTAGGAGCGGCTTTTAGCGCTACTAATACATATGATCTTAATGATTTGATTGTAAAATTAGAAAATTATAGTAATCATACAACATTTGCTTATATCGAACCATTATTTAAAAATGAACAAGAATATCAAGAATTTAAAGAAAGACATGATAAGGCAAAAATTGAACATGCCGATCCAAAAAATTATAAAGGTAAAGCATATTTGGGTATAGACTCAGGTAGTACAACTTTAAAATGTGTAGTAATTGATGAACAAGGTAAAATCTTAATTGAAGATTATCGTACTAATAAAGGCAATCCAGTTGAATTAATTAAAGATTTTTTAATCAATTTATATACACAATATCCTAATATTGAAATTGTTGGTTCAGGATGTACGGGCTATGGTGAGGATATTGTTAAGCATGCATTTAAAGTTGATGAAGGATTAGTAGAGACCATTGCGCATCTTACTAGTGCTAAAGCATTTAAGAAGGATGTTGATTTTATTATTGATATTGGTGGCCAGGATATGAAGTGTTTTAAGATTCATAATGGTACGATTGATAATATTTTCTTAAATGAAGCTTGTTCTTCAGGTTGTGGTAGCTTTTTGCAGACTTTTGCAACTAACTTAGGTTATGATATTGAAACTTTTGCAAAAAAAGGTCTATTTGCTAAGATGCCAGTAGATTTAGGCTCTAGATGTACGGTATTTATGAATTCTAGTGTTAAGCAAGCCCAAAAAGATGGAGCTTCTATTGATAATATTAGTGCAGGTTTATCTATCAGTATCGTAAAAAATGCCATTTATAAAGTTATTAGATGTTCTAGTGTTGAAGAATTAGGTAAAAATGTTGTTGTTCAAGGTGGTACTTTCTATAATGATGCGGTATTAAGGGCTTTTGAACAAGAATTAAAGACTAATGTTATTAGACCAAATATTGCAGGATTGATGGGGGCTTATGGGGCTGCTTTATATGTTAAGAATAAGAATTATCAAAAGAGTTCTATTTTAACATTGTCTGAATTATTAAATTTTGAACATAAAGTATCTAGTGTTAATTGTGGTCTATGTGAAAATCATTGCCAACTTACAGTTAATACTTTTAGTGGTAATCGTAAATATATTAGTGGTAATCGTTGTGAAAGACCAATTACTAAAAAGACGAAGAGTAATGATTTAAATATTTATGAATTAAAGCGTCAACTTATTAAGACTTATCATACTGAGGGTGGACATAGAAATTTAACTATTGGTATGCCTTTAGGCTTAAATATGTATGAATTATTACCTTTCTGGAATGCATTTTTTGCTAGTTTAGGTTTTAATGTTATTACTTCTGATTTTTCTAATCGTGCAACTTATTTAAAGGGACAAAATTCTATTCCTAGTGATACTGTTTGTTTCCCTGCAAAATTAATGCATGGTCATGTGGAAGAATTGATTGAAAAAGGAGCAGATATTATCTTCTATCCTTGTATGTCATATAATGTTACTAATAAACATGCGGATAATAATTATAATTGTCCGGTAGTAGCTTATTATCCTGAAGTATTAAAGGCTAATATGGATAGCTTGAAGAAAGTTGTATATATCAGTGATTATGTAGGTATTCATAAACCGATTGCCTTTGTACATAAGATGACTAATATTTTAAAGAAATATTTTGATGATATTCATCATCGTGATGTATTTAAAGCAAGCCGTAAGGCATATCAGGCTTATCAAGAACATATGGATAAGATATATGCCATGGGTGATAAGATTGTAGCCCAAGCAAGAAAAGATGAATCTCCTATTATTGTTTTAGCAGGTAGACCTTATCATATCGATCCGGAGATAAGCCATGGTATTGATCAAATGATAGCTGGTTTTGGATGTGCAATTGTTAGTGAGGACTATATTGCGCATTGTAATTCAAAAGCCTATAGAGTTAAAGTCTTGAATCAATGGACTTATCATAGTCGTCTTTATGATGCTTGTGAATATGTTGTTGGTCAAAAGGATATGAATCTTGTTCAACTTGTATCATTTGGTTGTGGTTGCGATGCGATTACTTCAGATGAGTGTCGTAGTTTATTAGAGGATAAAGGAAAGATTTATACGCAAATTAAAATTGATGAAATTTCTAATTTAGGTTCTATCAAAATTAGAATTAGATCTTTATTAGAAGCATTGAAACAAGAAAAGGAAGCTGATATTCATGAGTAATATTATAGAATTTACTAAAGAAATGAAAAAAGACTATACCATATTAGTACCTGATATGGCTCCTGTACATTTTAAAATTATCATGCCAGTTTTTATCCAAGAAGGATATCATGTAGAATTGTTGGATAATCAAGGTAGTGGGGTAGTTAATAGTGGTTTAAAGTATGTCCATAATGATACTTGTTATCCGGCTTTACTAGTTATTGGTCAAATGATAGATGCTTTAAATAGTGGACGTTATGATATTCATAAAGTGGCTTTGTTGATTACGCAAACTGGTGGAGGATGTAGAGCTAGTAATTATATTCATTTGTTGCGTAAGGCGCTAGTTAAGGCTGGTTATGGCTTTATTCCGGTAATTTCTTTAAATATGAGTGGTTTGGAAAAAAATAGTGGCTTTAAATTGACTTTAAGCATGTTAAGAAAAGCTATTGCCGGTATGGTATATGGTGATTTAATCATGCATTTAGCTAACCAATGTCGACCATATGAGATTACTAAGGGTTCTACCGATGAATTGGTAGATAAACTAGGAGCGAAATGCGCTAGTTATTTAAATGCAAATAAGGGCTATGGCATCAATCAGATGAAAGATATATGTAAGATGATTGTGCAAGAATTTGCTAAATTACCTATAGAAAAAACTATTAAACCAAAGGTAGGTATCGTAGGTGAAATATATGTAAAATATGCGCCTTTAGGTAATAATAATCTAGAAAAATTCTTACAGAGCCAAGATGTAGAATATATGGTTCCAGGTTTAATGGGTTTTGCTTTATTTAAAGTAGATAATCGTTTGGAAGATATTAAACTATATGGAGGAAATATTGGTAAGAAAGTAGTATGTAAAATATTATTTGATTATTTACAAAAAATGGAAGGTGTCATGGCAGATGCTGTGCAAAAATATTCTTCTTTTGTACCAATTGGCCGTTATGCACATACTAAAGAATTAGTAAAAGATATTGTTGGTTATGGTTTTAAAATGGGTGAAGGATGGTTACTTACAGCTGAAATCATGGAATTATGTGATCAAGGATATGAGAATGTTGTTTGTACCCAACCGTTTGGTTGTTTACCTAATCATATTAATGGTAAAGGAATGATTAGAAAGATTACGACTGTTATGCCTAATGCTAATATTGTTGCGATTGATTATGATCCTAGTGCTACTAAAGTTAATCAAGAAAATAGAATTAAATTAATGTTATCAATTGCTAGAGAAAAATTAAAATAATATGGTAAATATTTAGTATAAATTGTGTTATAATCTATATGGCTTTAATTAAGTGCGAGACACTTAGAAGAAATTTATATATGATATAACTATAGCTATATAGGTCTTCGAGTGTACTCGAAGGCCTTTTTTGAAAGGAAAAAAGAAGATGGACAATTTATTTAGGCTTAAAGAT
>CASEWY010000041.1 GCA_949291625.1 uncultured Bacillota bacterium | reverse complement strand
CTAGTGAGGCTGCAACTTTACCTCAAAGCGCTATTGCTACATATTTAAATGAAGTAAAAGAAAAGAATTATCAACAAATTTATGATGATTCATTAATAGTAGATAGTCACTTTAATTCACAAGAAGATTATATAAATCAATTAGAAACTATTTATGCTGATAAGGACATTAATGCTATAACTTATCAAGAAAATGGTAATGAAAATGAATTTGATTTAATATATAACGATCAATTCTTAGCTACATTAAAAATTATTGAACAAGATAATACATTTATAGCTTCAACTATCTTTGAAGGTGACAATAATTATTTAATTGAAGTTCCTACAGGTCATAGTCTTATGATTAATGATTTAAATGTTTCTAGTGATTATATGATTTTTCAAAATGTTCAAGCATCTAACTATAATGGTATCGCTTCAAATGAAGATGCTCCAAAAGTAGATATTTATGAAATAAATAATTTAATTAGTGAGCCAAAAATTACAGTTGATGGTTATGACAAAGTAATGAAAGATGTTTTAAGCAATACTTATTATGTAGGAAAAAGTGCTGATTCATCTTTAGAAGATATCGCAACCAATGCCGCTAGAATAGTTGCTCAATATCCAGCTAAGGATGGTTCTTTAGGCGCTATTGCCAATATATCTATAACTTCTAGCGATTTCTATAATCGTGCTAGAACTCTAGAAAATACTTGGTTTACAGCCCATGGTATTTCTGATTTTAATGCACAAGTATTAAATATTATGCAACAAAATGATCAAACTTTTATCGCCGATGTTATTTGGGATTATTATATCAATAATGGTTCATTAGAACGTACATATCATGGCGGTTATCAAATATCCTTTTTAAATGTAAATGGCTCATATAAAATCGCAGGTTTTGCCATTGATAATGATTTAAATCCTGCAAATGGAGAATAATATATGATTGATTATAGTCAAGGTAGTGGTCGTCAATACCACATTCAAGTTGCTAAAGGAGAAGTAGGAAAATACGTTTTATTACCTGGTGATCCTAAGCGTTGTAAATTGATAGCTCAATATTTTGATGATCCTAAGCTAATTGCTGATTCAAGAGAATATGTAACTTATACAGGATATCTAGATGGTGTTAAGGTAAGTGTATGTTCAACCGGAATTGGTGGTCCTAGCGCAAGTATTGCCATGGAAGAACTTGTAGCCTGTGGCGCTGATACATTTATTAGAATTGGTACTTGTGGAGGAATGGATATCGATGTCAAAAGTAGCGATGTTGTAATTGCTAGTGGCGCTATTCGCTTTGAAGGAACTTCTAAAGAATATGCCCCTATTGAATATCCAGCTATTGCTGATTTAACCATCACTAACGCTCTAGTATCAGCCTGTCAAAAACTCGAACAGAATTATCATGTTGGGGTTGTTCAATGCAAAGATGCTTTCTATGGTCAGCATCGTCCAGAGACCTTACCAAATGCTCAAGAACTATTAAGAAAATGGGATGCTTGGTGTAAGCTTGGTTGTAAAGCTAGCGAAATGGAATCAGCTGCTTTATTTATCGTTGCTAGTTATCTAAAGGTACGTTGTGGTTCTTGTTTCTTAGTAGTAGCTAATCAAGAACGTGAAAAACAAGGATTACCTAATCCACAATGTCATGATGTTGATATAGCAATCAAAGTCGCAATTGAAGCTTTAAGAACCCTTATTAAAATTGATAATAAATAAGTAAAAAAAATCCTCTGTCTTGAAGATACTCACTTCAATTCAGAGGATTTTTTACGGATAGGACTAAAGAAAAAAGCTCCAAAAAAAAGCCTCTTCATACAATACAGAAGCTCAATTATATTGTTATAAATTATCCTTAACTTGCAAGCCAAAGGGAACAATTGCAACTGCCCGCAAAGACGATTCTTCGACAAATCGTTGCAAAAATATCAAAAAGAATAATAGTCACGTGGCTAGCACCGATAAATAAAGGCTTTTTGACGACCTACAAGCCGACTACTACTATTCGAATTTCTTATTTGTATTATCATTTCTCATATTTATTATCTAAATGATGGCTATTTTGGCTTGTTTAATCCATATTATCGATATCTTATTTTATCCATCATATTTTTTGTTGCAAAAATCGTGCAACTGTTCGTTTGGAATAGTCCCTTGTGTCTATCGAATCATCGTTTTTATTTCTATTCATGTTTATAAACTACTAATTATTGGAAATTTATTATGTCATTTATTATGCCATTTAATTGATTTATTATGCCATATCTCATATAATACTTATCAAGTTGGCATTTTATGCTATTTAAAGAAAACGAGCAACTAGAGTTCAAAAAAACTACTAATGAGTTAAATGAAGCAATGATCTCAATCTGCAGCATACTTAATAAGCACGGAAATGGGACATTATATTTTGGATTGAAAAACGATAGAACACCATTTAAATTTACAATTACAGATTCAAGATTGCGCGATGTTTCTAGAAAAATTTTCGAATCCATTAAACCACAAACATATCCGACAATAACAACTGATCATATTGATGACATAGAAGTCATTAAAGTTATTTTCGAGGGTAAAGATAGGCCGTATTCCGCTTTTGGAAAGTATTATAAAAGAGTGGCTGATGAAGATAGAGAGATGACGCCTAGTGAACTACGCAAAATTATGATTGCACAAGAATATAAAGAAAACTGGAAAAACATGTCTTCTTCAGAGACGATTGGAGATATTGATAAAACTACTTTCGATAAGTTTAATAACAACGCAAAATCTTGTGGTAGACTTCCTGATTTTGGAACAAATCCAGAAATAATAATTGGCAAACTAGGATTATTAAATGGCAAAAAATTAACAAATGCTAGTAAACTCCTTTTTTCTAAAAACAAACCCATTATATTAAAAATGGCAGTATTTGCAACTGAACACAAGGCAACATTTTTAGATACATCCAAAGTAGAAGGAAATATATTTGAACTAATTGATAGCGCCATAAACTATATTGTCAGCAATATTAGATGGAAGTCGAAATTATCGGAAGATGGAATACATAGAATAGAAATTCCTGAAGTACCGATTGATGCAATTAGAGAAGCTGTTATCAATAGTTTTGCGCATGCTAGATATGATCTAAATCTGCAGCATGAAATAAGCATATATTCCAATCGTATTTCGATAACAAATCCCGGATCATTCGCAAACGAATATAAACCAGAAGATTTTGCTACTCGTGATCTAAACTCATTTTTAAGAAATGAAGTAATCACAAAAACCCTTTATCTATGTAAAGATGTCGAAACTTTTGGATTGGGATTGAGGAAAATTTATACATTATGTGATTTGTCATCTGTATCCATAAATTACATTAACGAAAACAAGTATTTCACCATAGAATTTTCAAGGATAGATAGAAATATCATGCCAGATGGTGACACCATAAATGGCACAATAAATGGCAAAATAAACGATCTAGAATCTGATATTTTAAAAGTAATGAAATCCAATAAATATATAACAGTGAAAGAAATAACACAAATTACCAAAAAATCGACAAGAACTATTAATAGAGCCATTCTATCTTTAAAAAATAAAAAACTAATTGCAAGAGTTGGGCCCAATAAAACAGGATATTGGAAAACATTGATATAGCTTTAAAATAATTTGATTATATACTATGTAGTTTAAGGTGTTTCTAGACATTACAATATTTGTTCCTAACATCCCTTGCCAAGCAAACAGCTTTGGGAAGTCACAAAGTAGTAACCAGCCTTACTCGCGTCTAGGAATCTAACCTCTGCCGGGCACTCCGCCAGTTCCGCAAGAGAAGTATCATTATCATTTGGTGTCAAAAGCCAATATCAAAAGCTATTTAATAGTCATATCAGGAATTCTCGCTTAGCCTATATATCCATCATAGTGTTATGGCGTACCTGATAAAGCAGCAAAATTCACCCAAAATAAAGTCTTTGTGACCTGTATATTCATTTGTCAAAAAACAAGTGAAGAAAAGATAAACTAGTCCCTTCACTTATTTAGACAAGCACCAACGAAATGCACACCCAAATATGTCAAATCATTCTTATTTTTTGAAAATTTCTATAATCTTGAGCTTGTTTAAAACATCTAAGGCAGATGATATAATATGGATATTAAAGTACAGTCAAATTGTGGATATGAAGAAGATATGCCTGCGTGGTTATATGGCGAATTTGCCGATACTGATTTCTCTTCATCTGATAAAGCCTTGTTTCGTATGTGTAAAATGCAATAAGGAAACATTATATAAAAAAGGAATCAAATTTAAAACAAAAAATAATTAATCTCTTTATTCTATTTCTAAAGATGTTTTTATAATGCTTTCTCAAAAATTATATTGTGATTTTATTAAAATTATTCACAATATAATTTACCTACGAATTTAAGAACTTTCTTATTAAATAAAAAAATGTGATAAGTTTTTGTCTTATCACATTTTTTTATTAAGATCAGCAAATTTTTGGGCCATAGTAGGATTATTTTTAGTTAACTTTTTAATGCTTAAATCTTCCACTTTATTATTTGCTAAACGCAAATTATTTTCACTAGATAATAAAGCTTCTTTGGTTTTTTGCAAATGTTCAATCGTTTTATCTATCTCACTAATTGCCTTAGAAAATTTTTCACTTGCAAGACGATAATTACGACTAAATTTATCTTTAAAATCATTCATGCTTTGTTCAAAATTAGCAATATCAATATTTTGATTACGTACAACTTGTAATTCCTTACGATAACTTAATGAATGTAAGGCGGCATTACGCAATAAAGTAATCATTGGTATAAAAAACTGAGGTCTGATAACATACATTTTATCATAGCGATATGATACATCTACTATACCTTCATTATATAAATCATTATCCATTTCTAATAAAGATACCAATATAGCATATTCACAATTTTTTTCTTTACGATCTTTATCTAATTCTTTGAAAAAATCTTCATTGCGTTTTTTAGTCGAAGTCATATCAGCTTCATTTTTCATCTCAAACATTATAGATATAAATTCTATTCCATCTTCATCTTTCTCGCGATAGATATAATCACCTTTACTACCTGTTCTTGCATCATTATCCTTTTCAAAATAAGCATTCTTAAAGGCTGTAGCTCGTAATTTATTAAATTCTATCTCACAATGTTTTTCTAAACTTTCACCTATCATTTTAGTTGATTGTTTTGCCTTAAAATCCTTATAGTAAGCAATTTGTTCATCTTTTAATTTTAATTGTTCTTCATAGCCATTGATAATATTTTGATTTTGTAATTCACTATTTTTCTTTTCAATATTAATTTCAGCTTGTAAATTTATAATTTCTTGTTTACTTGCTTGTAATTCTTTTTCTTTATCTTTAAGGGCTTCATTTATCGCTAATTGCTTTTCACTTTGATTATTTTGTAGCATTGTTTCCAATTGGATAATCTTTTGAGCTTGTTTATTTATTGTAGTTTGTAAATCTTCACTAATTTGATTAATCGCAATTTTCTTATCTTGATCATTATTATCAATGCGCATTTGCATCTTAGTAATAATCGTATCTTTTTGATTTAAAGCTTCTTGTAATTTAGTTTGATATTGAGCTTTTTCTAAGGCTATTGCTTGTTTTAATTCATTATTAAAAGCAATTTGTCGATCATTTAATTCTTTTTCAAATTGTTCATCTCTAACTTGCTTAACAATAGAATCATAATTCTCTTCATCGATAGTAAAAATTTCATTACATTTAGGACATCTAATTTTATGCATATTTGCCTCCTTGCAAAAAAATTCCCTTATGGGAATTTAACGTATTTTTAGATTAGCATGTACCCTACTTAAGGCAGCTTTCGCAACAAAGCCCGTTAAAATACCTGTAGGGATTGAAAATATTAAAAGATAAGGTAAAGTAATAGCCATGCCAGCTTGTTGATATATAAACATAACCATTAATACTTGTCCAGCACTATGTCCAATACTACTTAAAATTGATGTGAAAACAATTGAAGATTTCAAACGATAACACAACAATAAAATAATTGAACTCAAAGTAACTCCTGCTAAACTAATCCAGAAAGTACTACCAAAGATTAATCCACGTAGTAGATTACCAATAAATACTCTCATAATATTTACAATAATCATATCTTTAGGCCCTAACATAAATAGGGTAATCAAGGCAATGATATTTGCTAAACCAATTCTAAGATTCATAAATATTGGACCAATTAAAATTGACTCCAAAATATTTAAAGTTATAGCCATTGCACTTAATAAGGTAAGATAGACAAAGCGCTTAGTTTTCATGAATTAATTTCCTCTAAAACAACTGCAAAGCCATTAGGTAAACAAATGATTGGTAAATAATCATCTACCCCTACCCATCCTACATGTACACATTCTTGTGTTGGACATTCAACATCTACAGCATGCCAACGGCCATCTTTCACTTCAACATGAAAGATACCATAGTTTCCTTTATATTCATAAATTCCATCAACATTAGGATCGATTACATCGATGGCTTTATCATTATAAGTAACAATAATTTTAGCACTTTCTTGTTCAACATTAGGCTTTAAAAACATATATAAACCAACTGCGCACAAAGCAATGACTAAAACAATAATAATTTCTTTTTTCTTCATTAAAATCACCTTTTATATTATACACTATTAAATTGAAGTTGTCCCTAAATCTTTTGGAATAAAAAACTAGAGAAAACTCTAGTTTTATTTATGCAACTGTTGTTGTTAAATCCTTTGCCCAAATATTTTTAGCTACACGCTTTAAGCCAAAAACTAATCGCACTAATTGTTCAAGTTGCGTTATCAATAATACTAATACAATATCTTGCATATGTAAGATATTTACACAACCAAAAGCCAAAGTTAAACCAACTAAATAAAGCAAACCTGAATCCAAAAATTGAATAATTTTCGTATCTCCACCCGAACGCAAAATTGAGAAAATAATAAAATTAAATAGACGCATAGAAATTTTTATCGCAAATACATACATCATCTTAACGGCTAAATCATAAACATATGCATCTGTTAATCCAAATATATCTATCATTAATGGTGCAAAAATAATTATGGCCACTACTAATATAACTGATAATATAAAAGACATGCCTAAATGATAAGAACATTCCTTTTTAGCTTGATCAATCTCTCCTTTACCAAGGCGCGATCCAAGAAGTATCTGCACTGCTGAACCATAGCCATAAACAATAAATAAGAAGACATTAAATACTTGATTCGCAACATAGTATGCATCCATACTTTTTGTTCCTAATTGTCCAAAGGCTTTGATAAATAAAGTAGTGCCAAATCCAAATAATGTTTCATTTACAATTAAAGGAATAATCTTTGTAATAATAGGTTTAACAAAACTACTTTTTAAGCCACCAAACATTTCTTTAAATGAACCAACAAACGGCTGTTTACTCTTATATGCATATATAATCAAAAACAACGCAGCAATAGTTTGAGCTAATAAAGTACCAAGTGCAGCACCTTTAACGCCCATATCACAAATAAAAATAAAAATATAATTAAAAGTACAATTCAATAAAGTCATTATTATACTTGTATTTAAAGCTATAGCAGCCTTTTGGCAAGATCGATACATATAACTAAAACAAAAGGTAATAGCGCCAATAATTAACGAAAAACGCATGATGGATAAATATTCCAATGCATATTTGATAATATAATCATCATTCATATAAAAGCGCAATATTTGTTCACCAAATAAAGAAGCAACTATACACCAAAAACAAGCATTACCTACCGCTAAAACTAAACTTAAACCAAAGGAACGCTTTAGATTATATTCATCATTTGCACCATAAAATTGAGCCGAAAACATACTAACTCCACCAATAGCTCCATATGCAACCATATTGCATAAGGTATCGATTTGTGCAGCCGTTCCAACAGGTGTAACCATACCAATCCAAGTTACCATTACAGTATCAACAATACTTTGAGCACTAGTAAGCATTTGTTGTAAAGCTAAAGGTATGGCAATTTTAGCAGTCTTAAAATAAAATTCTTTATCTCCAAAATAACGCTTTAAACTCATAATTCTCTATTCCTACAATAATCTAATAATACATCAAGTGCTTCAATATATCCTAATTCTTTTTTTCCTTTTATTGTTTTAATACAAGCATTGGAAATATAGGAAATGTGTCTAAACTCTTCTCTTTCATTAATATCACTCAAATGAACTTCAACTACAGGAATTGGCACAATCGCTTTAATCGCATCTAATAAGGCAATACTAGTATGCGTATATGCTCCTGGATTTATTATAATACCATCATATTTTTCAAAGTAGGCATCTTGAATCCAAGTAACTAAATCACCTTCATAATTAGATTGCACACAAGTTATTTCCATATTTCTTTTCTTACCCTCTTGCACAATCAAATGTACAATTTTTTCATAAGAAACATTTCCATAAATATGTTTTTCTCTAATGCCAATCATATTGATATTAGGACCATTAATAACTAATATCTTCATCTATTATCAAACTCCCTTCTTCTTTTAGTAGCTTGCCTAAATAATGATTTTATTTTAGTTTCATCTTCATTTGCTAAAGAAACTCTAAAATCATTTAAAGTTAGCATAAATTCATCCATCTGTTTTAATAATAAATCTTTATTTTCTACAAAAAGTTCATACCATAAATTTTCATTTATTTTTGCAATTCTTGTAAGATCACGAAAACTATCACCAGTATACTTTTTCAAATCTTCATCATCTTTACAATTCATCAAGCAAACAGCAATTACATGAGTAAGTTGGGATAAAAAAGCAATCATTTCATCATGTTTTTGTGCATTTAAATAGCTAACTTGTGCAAAACCTAATATATTAGCCAATTGTTCAATCGTTTGCATAGCTACAATATTATCATTTTTGATAATAATGAAATTAGCATCCTTAAAAATTCTAGGATCACTATTTTCAACTCCTGAAAACTCTTTACCACACATCGGATGAGCAAATATAAAATTAATATCTAAACGTAAAAAAGGCTTAATCTTTTCTATCAACATCTGCTTAATGCCCGTTACATCCGTACAAATACATCCTTTTTTTAAATAATGTTGATTTTCTTTTAGCCATTTTACTAAAGCCATAGGATATAAACCAAAAATAACTAAATCGGCATCTTTTACTAAACTTGGATCATTTGAGCCATTTTGAATGTAATGCATTTTTAAAGCATATTCAATACTTTCCATATTTTTATCTACAGCACTCACATTAAAGCCTAAAAGACTAAGTTTTTGGGCATAACTTCCTCCCAAAAGACCTAGTCCTACAATACATATTTTCGTACCTTTAGTTATCATAATGTTTTACCTCTATCTTAGCTAATGATAAATCATCAAAAAAACGAGGATAACTCTTCGCAATCGCTTGCGAACCTTCAATCGTTATATCATTTTTAGCTATAGTAGCTAAAATACTTAAAGCCATAACAATACGATGATCATTATGACCATCAAGAATATCTTTAGCAACAATATTAGGTTGATAATTCACATATACTTCATCTTCATTAGAATAAATATCTACCCCTAATTTTCTAAGTTCTTTTTCCATTGCTTGAATTCTATCTGATTCTTTAATTCTTAACCTTTTAGCATGAATAAATTTAGTTGTACCTTTGGCTTGGGTACTTAAGGCAAATAACATTGGCCCTAAATCAGGACAATTTTCTAAATCAATAGTAGTCGAGTATAATTCACTTGCTTAAATAAATAATAATTACCCTCTTTATAAATATTAGCCCCCATCTTTTTCAAGATATCAATTATAACCTTATCTCCTTGTTTAGAATCTTCCTTAAAGCTTCCAACCTTAATTCCATTATTTAATACTCCTAAAGCTCCAAAAAAAGCTAATTGGCTATAATCTGCTTCAACCATATGATTGCCTGCAATAAATTGTTGGCCCCCCTTAATATATATTTTATTATCATCAATATAATTAATATTAACATTAAACTTATGCATAACCTCAATAGTCAAATCAACATAAGGCTTTGAAATCAAATCACCGTCAACTTTAATGGTCAATCCTCCGCATAAAGGAGCCGA
>CASEWY010000040.1 GCA_949291625.1 uncultured Bacillota bacterium | reverse complement strand
TTTATCTGAAAGAGTATATAAATGTGAACATTGTGGAGCAGTAATTGATAGAGATTACAATGCAGCAATAAATATCAAAAACGAAGGCATGCGAATTAAATTTGCATGATATATAGTAAACAACCGTGGGACACACGGGGGGTATCTCGCTTATGCTTACAACGTTAGTTGTATCGAACGAGAAGCTTCCCACCTCTTTAGGTGGTGAGAGTATGTCACACATTGAATATCCTAATAAATTAAAAATAGATAATGAATTACAAATACTTTTAAAGACTGTAGTCAAGAAGTATCATGGTAAATTGATAATTAATGATAATCAAATAAAATGTTTCTTGTTTTTTAGTTAATAATAAGCCGAAAATTTGGTTTAATGTGCCAAAGATTCGGTTTTTATTTTCTTTTAATGTTAAATGTAATTAGATAAATGTGAAAAGGGGTGCTGATTTGTATGAAAAATTATAATAGAAAATTAGCTGTATTAGGTTTTATATTAGGCTTAATCATCTATGTTGTGCTTAGGTTTATAATTGGAATATCATTTGTTTCAGCGGTATATCTTGGTTTGATTTTATTAGTAGTATATATAGTGGTAATGTTGCTTTATTTTTGGGTGGTAAAATTGAAAAAATGAAAATAGCCGTGGATTTTTTAGATGCTCCACGGCTAATTAAGTTTGTATATTTTTTATTCTTCCCAAAGGATTATTTGGTTGTTATTGGCTAGGGTTTTTTGAACATCAATTAATCTTTGATTAGAGCTTCCTCTAAATCTTAAAGATATATCTTTTAATTCTTCGACGAATTTACCATCTACTAAGACATCGAAGTAACTTAGTAATTTATTGGTGTCTTCATCATTTCTTCCTATTAATTGTTCAAAGGTATAGCCAGAATAACACCATATTGTTTTATTAGGATAAATTTCTTTCATTTTGGTGATGAATGGTAGTAGTCCTTTAACATTTTGGGGTTCCATTGGTTCACCACCTAATAGGGATAATCCTAAGATATAATCAGGTTTTAATAATTCGATTATATATTCTTCTTGTTTAGAAGTGAATTTTTCCCCGTAATTAAAGTCCCAGGCTTCTTGGTTGAAGCAATTTTTACAATGGTGAGTGCATCCGCTGACAAAAAGGGATATTCTTACGCCTATGCCATTGGCGATATCGCAATTTTTTATTGAAGCAAAATTCATAATATTTCCTTTCTTTGTAAAGAAAGCATTTCACCTAGATGAAATGCTTTAATTTTTATAAGTGAGTTACTCTAGCTTTTATTTCTTTAGTTTTTCCAACGTTCCAGAAGTTTTCGCCTAGATATCCACATGTTCTTCTAGTTACGTTCATCTTCTTACGATCTTTGTTGTGGCATTGTGGGCATTCCCATTCATTATTATCATTGATAATGATTTCGCCGTCCCATCCACATACATGGCAATAGTCTGATTTAGTATTGAATTCAGCATATTGAATATTGTCATAGATGAATTTAACAAGATCTTCTAGAGCTTTTAAGTTGTTGCGCATATTTGGAATTTCTACATAAGAGATTGCGCCACCTGAAGAAATAGGTTGGAATTGAGATTCGAATTTTAATTTAGAGAAAGCATCGATATGTTCACGAACATCAACATGATAAGAGTTAGTATAATAACCTTTATCAGTAACATTTGGAATATCACCGAATTTTTCTTTATCAATTCTCGCGAAACGATAACATAAGCTTTCAGCAGGAGTTCCATATAAGGCAAATCCTAGACCTGATTCTTGTTTCCAAGTTTCACAAGCTGTTCTTAAACGGTTCATTACCTTTAAGGCGAATGCTTGTCCTTTTGGTGTTGTTTGTGATTCACCAGTCATTAATAATGTTACTTCATATAGACCAATATAGCCTAGAGAAATACTTGAATAACCATTCTTTAATAACTTATCAATCTTTTCGCCTGGTTTTAGACGAGCAATGGCACCATATTGCCAATGAATAGGAGATACATCAGATGTTACTCCTAATAGAGCGTGATGACGGCACATTAGAGCTTCATGGCATAATTCTAGTCTTTCTGATAATAGTTTCCAGAATTTTTCTTCATCGCCTTTTGCTAAGATACCAATTTGTGGTAAGTTGATTGATACGACACCTTGGTTGAAACGTCCTTCAAATTTATAGTTGCCATTTTCATCTTTCCAAGGAGCTAAGAATGAACGACAGCCCATTGGTGCGAATACATTGCCTTCATAATTTTCACGCATCTTCTTAGCAGAGATATAGTCAGGATACATTCTCTTAGCGCTACATTTAACTGCTAGACGAGTGATATCATCATATTTTCCGCCTTTTAGACAATTGTTTTCATCTAATACATATACTAATTTAGGGAAAGCAGGAGTGATATATACACCTTTTTCATTCTTAATACCTTGCATTCTTTGAATGATGATTTCACGAACGATAGCTGCTACTTCATCAACATATGGATCATCATCATTGATTTCTAGGAATAAAGTTACGAATGGGGATTGACCATTAGTAGTCATCAAAGTATTAATTTGATATTGAATAGTTTGTACGCCTGATGATAATTCAGTTTTTAGACGTTGAGCTACGATTTCTTCAATCATTTCATCGCTTAGTTTACCATCGAATTGATTATGTAATTCACGACGGAATTTTTCACGTGATACTGCTAAGTATTTTCCTAAGTGTTTAATATTGATTGATTGACCACCATATTGGCTACTAGCAACACAAGCAATAATTTGGGTCATAACGGTACATGCTACTTGGAATGATTTTGGTTCTTCAATTAATTTACCATTCATCACCGTACCATTTTCAAACATATCTTTAATATTGATTAAGCAACAATTAAAAATAGGTTGTAAGAAATAGTCAGCATCATGGAAGTGTAAGATACCTTCTTCATGAGCTTTACTAATTTTTTCTGGTAATAACATACGTTTAGTAAGGTCTTTTGAAACTTCACCAGCAATTAAGTCTCTTTGAGTTGAGGCAATAATTGCATTCTTGTTTGAATTTTCGTCCATTAATTCTTTATTAGAATGTTTGATTAGACCTAAAATAGATTCATCGGTAGTATTTTGTTGTCTTACTAAAGTTCTAGTATAACGATAAATCATATACTTTTTAGCTAAAGTGAATTTCTTGAAATCCATTAGCTTCATTTCGATAATATCTTGAATGTCTTCAACTAGGATACGTTTTTTATCTAACGACATTACATAGTCAACGATTTCGGATATTTGTTCTTTGCTTACCTTGTCGGCAGCTTTTACTTCATTGTTGGCTTTTTGGATAGCTAATTCAATTTTTTCTTTATCAAATTCTACTATTCTGCCATCTCTTTTTATAACTTTCATAGCCATATCTCCTTTTGCTAAAATAATCTTAACGCATTTTAAAATAAAATTTGTTGCATTTGCAACATTTTTATGTATAATTTTTGTAAAAGAAAAAAGGTTAAGCATATGGAGAAAAATGAAGTTGTACATGAAATTTATTCATTGATGGCTAAATATAATGATATTAAGGTCAAAACTTATAATAAAAATGAAATTATTACTAATTTTTTGACTAATAGAAATTATATTTATTTTGTACTTAGTGGTAATTGTAGTTTATATCGTTATGCTAGAAATGGCGATATGATTTTTTTACAACGATATGAGCGCTATGATAGTTTTGGTGATTGTTTTCATAATATTGAATTAAATAGTGAACTGAGTGTGGTTGCGAATAATAAGGTTAGTGTTTTCTTTTTTGATTATGATGAGATTATTAATGATCAACGTTATAATTCAATTCATGTAGCTTTGTGTGATGCTTGTATATTACAGCTTAGAATGCTTAATGAAAGAATTGAAGTTTTAGCTAAAAAAACTATTAGAGATCGTATATTGGCTTATTTGGATATTTTGTCTAAAAGATCGATAATAAAAGAGTTTGAATTACCGATGTCTTATACGCAATTATCGGCTTTTTTAGGGGTAGATCGTAGTGCTTTGATGCGAGAAATTAAGCAGTTGGAAAATGATAAAATTATCACAAGATATAAGCATCGTATTTCCTTAAAAAAGTAACTGATTTTTATGTGAAATTTGTAAAAAAAAGATACTTTATTTTATGAATTTGCTTTATAATTATGATTGTTATTTAGGAGGTGGTTGTTTGTATGGCCATTGCTAAGGTTTTAGAACAATTTGTAGATGTAAGAAAAAATGGTGACAGTTGTGATTTCAATGGTTATCTAGAAGACTATCTACAGACCATTGATGGTAATAGTAAAGAATATCAGACCCTATCTGCAATTTTTGAACAAAATAATGATGCGAGGGTTATGGTTAATTATCATTTAAGCATCAACGCTAGTGCGATTACTAATCAAATTATTCGTTATAAGGATATTAATAAATTAGAGGATAGACCACTTAGCGTTCCATATATCATTTATGAAGCTAAAGATGATGTAGAAAGAGCTTTGATCTATTATCCAGCTTGTGAATGTAGCTATGTATTTGCGAAAGGCTTATATTATTGTTTAACAGAACCAGGTAGTGAATTGATTGATTATCGTAATGAATTTATTGCGATTAGTGGTGATGATACGCAATTGATTGTTAATACATATAATGATATGTTTAAGAAAAAGGCTGGTTTTATTCAACGTAGTTTGGATGCTAAATTCTATCCGACTTATGATGATATGAAACAATGTATCATTGCAGAGTCTAATAGAATGCATGATACGGTCTTTGAGGAATTGAAGAATGTTGAAGATAAATATCCTATTATCAAAGATCATATCGTTAAGTGGTTCTTATTTAAGAAAGTATTATATGTTCAATATATGTTAAATAAGGATGCTTTGGCTAAAGTTCATGAAGGAAACGTTAAGAAACAACGTAATCAGGCTAAGATGAATGCTGATGAAATTGTCTTTGTTTCTTTTAGCGCTATGTGGCGTGGTAATGAATAAATAAATTAAAGGTTATAGAATGCTAGAAATGTATTTTATGACCTTTTTTTGTAATTAATAAAAAAAGCTTTTAAAATTGTGTTGAAATTGTGAAAAGAATCACTATACAACAATAATTATCTTTGGTACAATAAGAAAGCCTAAAAAGGACGAAAGGGGAAACTATGAAAAGAATATTAAAGATGTTGGTTGCGTTGACATTAGTAATCAGCATGAGTGCTTGTAGTAGTAATACAACGGAAACTGCAAGTAGTCAAACATTAGAAGGTAGTGCTCAAGG
>CASEWY010000039.1 GCA_949291625.1 uncultured Bacillota bacterium | reverse complement strand
GATTATTCCAAACACATCTAAATATTTTAAAGTAGATACCCTTTTATTATCCGTAGGACTAATTCCCGAAAATTCTTTAATTCAAGATTTAAATATTTCTTTAGATAAGAAAACTAAAGGACCAATTGTTGATGAAAATCTCCAATTTAGTGATGGTATGTTTGCTGCAGGTAATGGATTACATGTCCATGATTTAGTAGACTATGTGGCATCTGAAGCAACCCAAGCAGGTATAAATGCTTATAATTATCTAAATGATAAGCTAAGTCAAGGAAAATTACATAAAATCATCAACCAAGATAATGTAGGCTATTGTCTTCCTCAACAATTCCATGAGGATGCAAAACCTTTTAAATTAAGCTTTCGGGTAACAAAACCTCTAACCAAAGCTAAAATTCAATTCTATGATGAAAACAATTTAATAAAAGAAATTATTAAATTAAATCTATTCCCTGCAGAAATGATTACCATTAATATCAATAATGATATTTTAGATAAGATTCATAATGATTTAAGCATAAAGGTGGTGGAAATCAATGCATAAACAATTAATATGTATCAATTGCCCTAAAGGATGCATCATCGATGTCGATTATGACGAAAATACAATCATCGATATTCAAGGAAATTCTTGTCCTCAAGGAGCTAAATATGTTGAAAGCGAAATATTTCATCCCACAAGAATGTTAACAACCACCGTAAGAATAAATAATGGTATTCATAAAATGTTAAGTGTTCAAACAGACAAACCTATTCCTAAAGATATGATATTTCATATCATGGAAGAATTAAAGAAAGTACAGCTAGATGCTCCAATTCAAATAAATGATATTATTATCTCTAATATATTAAATACTGGAGCAAACATTATCGCTACAAGAAGCATGAAAAGAAAATAAAAAGAAATCAAGACTGGTTAACTGCTAGTCAATGATTTCTTTTTTATATTTATTTAATATATTTATAACAAATACTAAATTATGAAATAACAATGTAAAAAGCAACCACACATAATGAGGTTGCTTTTAGTTTTTATTAGTCTAAATCTTCGCCATTACTTGCGATGACTTTCTTATACCAATAGAATGATTTTTTCTTATATCGCTTTAAGGTACCATTGCCTTGATCATCTCTATCAACATAGATAAATCCATAACGTTTACTCATTTCACCAGTTGAAGCTGAAACCAAATCAATACAACCCCAAGGTGTATAACCTAAAAGTTCAACGCCATCTTCTTCAACAGCTGCTTTAAAAGCGGCAATATGTTGTCTTAGATAATCAATTCGATAGTCATCATTTACAGTATAAGAACCATTGCCATCAGGTACTAATTCATCTTTAGCACCTAAACCATTTTCTACGATAAATAATGGTTTTTGGTAACGATCATATAAAGAATTAAGGGTAACACGTAAGCCAAGAGGATCGATTTGCCATCCCCAATCACTTGTTTTCAAATAAGGATTTTTAGCTCCCTTAAAGGCATTACCAACTGTTTCGGTAACGTCCAAACGAGTTGTAACACAACGTGATGTATAGTAAGAGAAAGAAATAAAATCAACAGTATTTTCTCTTAATAATTTATCTTCTTCTTCACTTATATGAATATCGATATTATTTCTTTCAAACATTTTTAAAGCATAGTTAGGATAATATCCTCTAGCTTGTACATCGATAAACATTAAATTCTTACGATTAGCATTCTGGGCTTCCCATACATCCTCAGGCATACAACAATATGGATAATAATCACCAGCCGCCATCATACAACCTATCATATTATTATGATCGATTTCATGAGCAATCTTTGTAGCCCATGCACTAGCTAATAATTCATGATGAGCACTAATATATTCAGCTTGGGTTTGGTCTTCGCCTTCTTCAAAATATAGACCTGCTCCCATAAATGGTAAGTGTAAGATCATATTAATTTCATTAAAGGTCAACCAATATTTTACTAAACCTTTATAGCGTGTAAATAATACTTTAGCTAATCGTTTATAGAATTCAATTAAAATAGGATTTTTCCAACCACCATATTTAACAATTAAATGCATTGGACAATCAAAATGGGTAATAGTAACTAAAGGCTCTATTCCATATTTATGACACTCTTTGAAAACATCTTCATAATATTTTAAGCCTTCTTCATTTGGTTCTTCTTCATCGCCATTAGGAAATATTCTACTCCAAGCAATACTCATACGGAAAGTTTTAAAACCCATTTGAGCAAATAAAGCAATATCTTCTTTATAATGATGATAAAAATCAATACCAACTAAGGCAGGATAATAATGTTCATCATCAAGTTCAAACATTTTCTTTGTGCCACTCATTACTGGACGACGATCTTTACCATGAGGAATAACATCAACATTAGCTAATCCTCTATTTCCTTGATTATAGCCACCTTCACATTGATTGGCTGCTGTAGCTCCACCCCATAAAAAGTCTTTACTAAGTACCATAAATACCTCCTCAAATTACTTAATAACTTTAATTATTGATTCGCTAGCTTTAATATTACCTTCTACATTAATAACATCAGCATATGATGCTGTATTAGTAATAATAACTGGAGTAATTACATCATATCCTTCTTTTTTAATTTCTTCAATATCTACTTTTAATACTGGTGTAGAAGTTGTTACTTTATCGCCTTCT
>CASEWY010000038.1 GCA_949291625.1 uncultured Bacillota bacterium | reverse complement strand
ATAGCGAAATGGTCACACCTGTTCCCATCCCGAACACAGAAGTTAAGCATTTCATCGGCGAATATAGCTATGCTTGCCATAGTGAAACTAGCAAGTTGCCAGGTTATTTTTTCCACCATTTATTTCTTGGTGGATTTTTTTTATTATAAAAAGCCATAAGTTAACTCTTATGACTTTTTTTTGACCATTCTAAGAATATTTTAACTTTATCATAATTATTTTTTAAATAAGAACAATAATATGTTACTTTTAATTCATTATCATTAAATGGAATTAATATACGATGACTACCATCATTTCTTAAATCTTTTGATAAATTAGAAATGGTAGCTAGAAAGTTGGTAGTACGGATTAAATGTTGGGTAACATTATAATTATTTTTAATTAGGGTAATAGGTAAATTATTTCCTTTTATAAGTTTTTCAATTTGACTTAAAAAATATCCTCCTATTTCAGGATATAAAAGAGCTTGTTGAGGGATTTCTTTAATAGATATATCTAGTTTGTTTGCTAAAATATTATTTTTTGGTACTGATAAATATACTTGATCTTTTATATAAATATTACTATTAATATTAGCATCTTTAATTTTATATGGGGTAATCATTAAATCATATACTCTTTCTTTTAATAATGTTATACAATCATCATTTTCATATAAATCATCGTCTACTTCTACTTCGGGATTAGCTATTTGAAAACGAGGTATAGTGAACCAGCGAACACCTGGATCACAAAAGGCAATATTCAATGATTGATTTTTTTTAGCTATAGCTTGTACATCTTTTTTTAATATTTCTACATTTCTTAAGATACTATTAATATGGATTAAAGCTACTTCACCAGCTTGATTTAAATATATACGATTGGATGTACGATTAAATAATTCTACTTGTAACTCTTGTTCAAGCTTGTGAAGCATTGCACTCATGGCAGGTTGAGTAATATGTAATTTTTTGGCAGCTTTAGTTAATGATCCACATTCGGCTATCATCTTAAAGTATTCTAGGCTTGTTATATCCATAATATCCTCCTAAAGCATAAGTAAATGTTTATGGTGCATAAAATATTATTAGTGTTATAAATGCTTTAAAACTGTTATATTTTGCTTGTAAAAAAACAAGATATCCTCTTTTTAGCATAATTAAATGTAAATGGGGATAAAAAGGAGGAAGAAAATGGAATATGTTACATTAGTAAATGGTGTTAAAATGCCACTAGTTGGTTTTGGGGTATATCAAATCCCTGAAGCAAATGAATGTCAACAGGCTGTTAAGGATGCACTTGAAGTTGGTTATCGTTTAATTGATACGGCAGCAGCTTATTTTAATGAAGAAGCGGTAGGTGCGGCAATTAGTTCAAGTAATATCCCACGTGAAGAATTATTTATTACTTCAAAGCTTTGGGTTCAAGATGCAAGTTATGATACTTGTAAAAAAGCTTTTAATACTACTTTAAAAAAATTAGGTTTAGATTATCTTGATTTATATTTAATTCATCAACCATTTAATGATTACTATGGCGCATGGCGAGCTATGGAAGAATTATATGAAGAAGGTAAGATTAAAGCAATTGGTGTATGTAATTTTTATCCTGAGCGTTTAACTGATTTGTGTTTAAATGCAAAAATTGCTCCAATGGTTAATCAAGTGGAAATTCATCCTTTCTTCGCACAAAATGAGGCAATAGAAAATATGCATGAATTCCATGTGCAACCTGAAGCTTGGGGTCCATTTGCAGAAGGTAAACATGGTATATTTACGCATCCTGTATTAACAAATATTGGTAATAAATATGGTAAGAGTGCTGCGCAAGTGACTTTAAGATGGAATGTGCAAAGAAATGTTATTGTTATTCCTAAATCGGTTCATCGTGAAAGAATAGAAGAAAATTTTAATATTTGGGATTTTAAACTTAGTGATGAAGATATGGCTAAGATCAATGCTTTAGATTTAGGTCATAGTGAAATTATTGATCATAGCTTAGCTGCTACAGCAAAATTTTTAAATGGCTGGAAAATTCATGATTAATAGGTGGTACTATGAAAGAGTTAAATGAACAAGTCTTTGATAGTTTAAATGTATTTGGTAAAGGTATGCCTAATGAGGCATTTGCGAAATATTTTATTGGTAATTCTTATTTAAATCCTTTAACAAATCCTAAAGAGTGTCCTATCTTTTTGGCAAATGTTACATTTGAACCTGGTTGTAGAAATAATTGGCATATTCATAATGCTAAGGAAGGGGGAGGACAAATTTTAATTTGTACTGCTGGGGAAGGTTGGTATCAAGAAGAAGGTAAACCTGCCCAAAGTTTAACACCAGGTACCGTTGTAGTAATTAAAGGAGGTATTAAGCATTGGCATGGTGCTAAGAAAGATAGTTGGTTTTCCCATATAGCTTTTGATATTCCAGGAGTTGATTCAAGCAATCAGTGGCTTGAAGAACTAAGTGACGAAGAATATAATAATTTGTAGATTGTATGAATAAAATTGTGCTTGTTGTTGGTTTGTTAGTAATCTTATTAAGTGGATGTAGTAATCAAACAAAGCAGAAAGAAATACCGCACACTTTAAAAGAATTATTGACTAAAGGACCATTAACTATTCAAATGGAAGATTACGCTAATATGGGAAAAGTTGGTTCTATTGGTCAAAGTCTTCCTACCAATAATGAACAAATATCAGTAGGTCCTGGGGATATCATCTTATATCAAGGCCATAATTTGGTTATTTACTATGGTACCAACAGTTGGAATTTTACTAGAATTGGTAAAATTGAAAATGTTAATAGTGAAGAATTATTGGCTGCTTTAGGTGATGGCGATGTTTCGGTCACTTTTAGTTTAGAAAAGTAAAAAAATCCTTGACAAATCTAAGGAATATTGGTAATATATGCCCGTTATCAATATACCATAGACAGTAACGGCGCAAGCTTAATAATGTTACCGAGGTAAAGAATAGTTATATGAACGTTCAACCCTTACTGTCTATATGTAAGGGTTTTTTATTACTAAAGTGTATATTGAAAACAAGAAATACGGAGGTAAAGCGATGAATCAAGCGGTATTAGAAGCTAAAAAACAAACGGTTGCTGAAGTTAGCGAAAAGTTTAAAAACTGCGGTTCAGCTGTTGTTGTTGAGTATCGTGGATTAAGTGTTGCGGATGTTACAGAT
>CASEWY010000037.1 GCA_949291625.1 uncultured Bacillota bacterium | reverse complement strand
ATAAAGCTTATTTAATCTTCGTTTTGCTTCTTTTACACCAACATTATAAATATGATTAGCATAATAAAAGACCTTATTTAAATAAGCTTCATCATTTTTATTAATATCTAATCTTAATGTTAATGTAAATTCGCTCATGTTGTCACCTTTATTGATTTCATATATATTTTTATATTCTAGAATTAATATCTTTATTAGCTTTGTGTTATATATATTCCATCTTTTGTCATTATCCTACATTATTAAAAACAAAATATAATTAAATAACATTACATGAGTTTCTTTTGTCGCAATTTTTACCCACGAATGAATTCGTGGACTATCTTGCGAAGTTTATTGTATATATCAAGCTGGTCCACATCTTATCGATTCAATCTATCAATTAGGTTTTAAAATCAAATATATTAAAGCCATACTCCATACCCATAAACATAGCGATCATACCGGAGCAACTAGACATATCAAAATTCTAAGCAATGCCACCACATATATGGGTAAAGAAGATTCCCTAAGTTCAATAGAAAAAGTTAAAATTGAAAAAAATAATATTGCTCGTTTTATCCCCGATATTATGGTAGAAGATGGTGATAAAATCAAAATAGGCAATATAGAAATAACTATCTTAGGTACTCCAGGTCATTCCAAAGGTAGCGTAGCATATTATTTCACAATGGATAATTATAAAGTATGTATGCCTGGCGATATCTGCATGAATACTATTCACAAAAATTATATTGAACAATGGGATGTATATCCAAATGCTTGGGATGATGTCTTCAATTGGACAAAAAAATATGAAGATTTACCTGTAGATATTGTTTTAGGAAGTCATATGTTTGCCCATAGTTGTTTATATGAAAAATATCAAGACATGCTTAAAGGAAATAAATATTCTTTCATCGATCCAACTGAATGGAAAAGAACATTAAAAGCCTTTAGATTACAACTACAAAAAAATATCAAATTAGAAAATGAAAATAGAATGTGGTTAGATTGCTCAACTCCACAACAAAAATTATATGTTGCAGATGATGTAACAGATGATGAATTGTATGTAGACTTTAGCAAATTATGATTAAAGCGGGAATTAAATTCCCGCTTTTAAACTATCTTAATGTTTGTCTTAATACTTTATTCATTGCCTTTGCAACTATTCTACTACCAGCCCCAAAATCAATTACTAAGCCTGCCCTAGTCTCCAATAATTTATTAGCTCCTAATCTTTGAACTTGTTGAACATTCAATAAAGAAGTATCAAATAATTGAACAGTAATATGCAAACAAGAAGAATAAATCATCTTGATATTAGCACTACCACCTAAGGCATCTACCATATCTTTCGCAACACTTTCGGTCTTACCAGTATTAAATAAGTCAAAAGCTAAAGCACCAAAATAAATTCTAGTAATTATAAAATATAAAATAAAACTAATTACTCCAACGATACAAATAGTAATGATATCATCTTGTAAATTATTAATACCTAGATAGGAAATCATTTCTAATAAAGTACCTGGTGTTTCATATACGACACTAGTTGTTCTAGCTTGAAAACCTAGATATACACCTAAGATTTGGAATAATCCAAATAATCCTGCTGTATATAAAATATGGAAAACAAATAATAATGGACAAAGCAACAACAATACAATTTCTAGTGGTAATAAACAACCTGTAAACATTGAAACAATGATTGCTAGAAGGATAAATGTACGATATTTACGTCTTTCTAACTTATCAGTATTCAACGTTTGAAAAGCTATTAACATACCAGGAATCGCAAAAATATTTAATACATAATATGGTGTAATGAATTTACCTGTTTGTGAACCCATAACCCCACTATTTATGACTGCTGACCAAATATTAACATCACCAGCAATACTCTCTCCAACCATATTCATAATAGATCCACCAAGTGATCTAAACCAGAATGGTTGACGAATCAAATTACCTAAATTCAACACAGAAAATACCCGATCAAAGATACCATAGATAGCCAAATTAATCGGATTGGTCGTATCTGAGGCAATAAAATTGATTATATCATTGTACATTGCGAATAAATATGGCCAAAGAACTGCCAACAATAAACCACCGATGGCACAATAGAACATATTAAGCAATACACCAAATAAGTTTTTATCAATAAAGCTTAAAAAACCATTTTCCAATCGATTTTTAGATTGACGCAAACTTAAACGCGTAAAGATAGTAACTATTACAACCCCAATCAATCCTGTTTGCATAGGATAACGCGTAGCTCCAGAAATAGCCGCTAATTTACTACTACTAACGGATAAACCTAAAGTAGCACTATAGGCATAATTAGGTAAATTTTGATCTTGAAAGAAAAGTAAAAATACTAAAAATGTTATATATCCAATTATACCTGTAATAATAGAATTAGCGCCATTAACTCTTTTAGAAACCATTCTAATCAAGAATATAAATGGAAAATAAAGAATAAAGAAAGAAGAAATACGCATTAGCGCTTCCGCAAATAAAATCACATATTCATTATCAATAACAAACAGTGATGAAAAGACATCATTAGTCAAAATATTACCAATGCCATAAAATAGTATGGCCATAAACAACAATTTTAAAGGAAAGCTTAAAACCTCTAAAAATGAATACCATTTCTTCACAGCTTTCACCACCTATCTAAAATAAACTCTTTAAACGCTTAAAGTATCCTACTGAACGATAACGTAACATGCGAACATGCTTCTTACTTAATTCAATATCAATCTTTCTAACCCCATCTAATGGAAAGCTCATATAATCGATACATAATAAAGCATGATCAAAACTATTAGAAACAAATTGTACCTTGGCATCATCCTTCATAACAATCGAACTACCTAAAGAACGATAGTAACGGTTATGAATTCCACTAATTTCGCTCATTTCCAATAAAGGTAAACCTTCTTGAATAACCGCCCCATTTAATGAACGATTAAATGCTGTACTACCTAATTGGGTACAAATACATAATCCTGTACCACTAAACTCTTCAAAGTCTTCACCATTTACAATGACTTTTATTTTTTGCGTTCTAGTTACATTTTCAACGCGCATTTCATTTAAAGCATAATGAGACTTATTATTGTAACTAACTTTTAATAATTGATAAGAAATTTCTTGTGGTTCTTTATGTAATAAATCGTCAATAAAAACATCTAATTCTTTATCAGTATAATCCGTAAAAAAGCCTAAAGTACCCGTATGAATACCAATAAAGCGAATGTTATCCAATTTATCCATATATTGATGTACAGCCATCAAGAAAGTTCCATCTCCCCCAATAACTACTACTAATTCAGGATCATTTTGATCCTTAATATAATTATTGGCTTGTAACTCGCTTTCTATTCTTGCACAAATTGATTCTGATAAAGTATCATATCTAGTTACACAATTAAAACGCATCGTTAAGAAATCTTTGTCCCTTCTGGTAATTTATCTACATTCAATACTTCTATTAATTTACCATCTTTTCCGGCAAGAATCATACCTTGAGATTCAATTCCTTTAAGTTTAGCAGCCTTCAAATTAGAAACTACTACTACTTTTTTACCAATCAAATCTTCAGGTTTATAACATGATGCAATACCAGAAACAATTGTACGAACATCACCATTTCCTATATCAATCTTACTAACTAATAAACGATCAGCATTAGGATGTTTTTCACAATGTAATATCTTACCAACCGTTAATTCAACCTTAGCAAAATCTTCAATAGTAATTTCATTTTCTATTTCTTTTGGTTTTTCAACAACTTGTTTATTTGCATCTATTTTCGCAAATACTTCAGCTTGATCTAAACGTGCAAATAATATTTCTGGTTTTTCACAAATTTTAATTGGACTCTCTAAACCACCAAAAGTCTTAACACTTTCATAATCACAAACTTTGGTATTAAGCATCTTCAAGATTTTCTGCGAAGTCTCAGGTAAATAAGGAGCCAATAATATAGCACCAATTCTAATGCTTTCTAATAAGTTATATAAAACAGTCTGTAAACGATCTTTTTTAGTTTCATCTTTACCAAGTTTCCAAGGTTCTGTTTCATCAACATATTTATTACAACGTTTAAACAATTTAAAGATATCATTTAAACTATCAGCCACTCTCAACTCATCCATATGCTTTTCAACATTTAAATAAGTAGAAATAGCCTCTTGTTTTAAATCTTCATCAACTGCTTCTACACAATTAGTATTAGAAATATTACCATTAAAATACTTATTAGACATCGAAATAGTACGATTAACTAGATTACCTAAAACATTAGCTAAATCACTATTAATTCTTTCAATCATAATTTCATAAGTAATGCTTCCATCATTAGCAAATGGCATTTCATGCAACATGATATAACGCACCGCATCACAACCAAATAAAGCCACTAAATCATCGGCATAAATAACATTGCCATGAGACTTAGACATCTTGCCATCACCAACCAATAACCAAGGATGACCAAATACTTGTTTTGGAAGTTCGATACCTAAAGCCATCAACATAATTGGCCAATAGATAGTATGGAAACGCAAAATATCCTTACCAATAATATGCACATCAGCAGGCCAATAATGATTAAATAACTCATCACTATTACCATCAACATCATATCCTAAACCGGTAATATAATTAGTCAAAGCATCTATCCAAACATAGACTACATGCTTAGGATCAAAATCTACTGGAATACCCCAACTAAAACTAGTTCTAGAAACACATAAATCTTGCAATCCAGGAATTATAAAATTATTTAACATCTCATTTTTACGAGATTCTGGTTCAATAAAATGTGGATTTTCTTCAATGTGT
>CASEWY010000036.1 GCA_949291625.1 uncultured Bacillota bacterium | reverse complement strand
AAATGATAATGATCACGTAATACTAATACTTCATCACGTAAATCACCTAAATCTTCTACAACAATATTAATGTTAGGATATTGTTTAAATAATTCATCAAAAAAAGCATAACCTGGAGCTTCTACCCATTGCCCATCAATTGCGGTAGGGCAAGATGCCTCAACCTTCCAATAAGTATCAAAAGCTCTAAAATGATCAATACGAATAATATCAAACATCGTCGCATTATAACTTAAACGTTCAATCCAAAATTTAAAATTAGTCTTTTCTAAATATTCCCAATTATAGATAGGATTACCCCAACGTTGCCCTGTCTTGCTAAAATAATCAGGTGGTACGCCCGCAATAAAACTAGGTCTACCATCTTCATCTAATAGAAAACATTCTTTATTATCATAGACATCATTACTATCAATTCCTACATAAAAAGGAATATCCCCCATGATTTCTATACCTTTTTTATTCGCATATTTTTTTAATTTATGCCATTGTTTAAACAAAATAAATTGAATAAACTTTTCAAATTCAACTTTTTCTTCATCTTTATCACTTAAACTAGTAATTTTCCACTCATTCCAACATTTATCATTATTTAAATGTTTTAAAGTAATAAATTTAGCATAGCTTTCTACCCATTCATTATTATTTATAAAATTAGTATATTCTTTATTCTTTTTAAAATTATGAAAAGCTTCAATTAAATAAGGCCTTTTAAATTTTCTAACTTCATCATAATAAATATGATCTTTTTTACCCTTTTTAGCTAAAACATTTGTTATTAAACCCTCATCCTTTAACATATTTAAAGATATATATAATTCATCCATAGCATAACTAGAATAAGGCTGATAAGGAGAATTACCATAACCTAAAGGATTTAAAGGCAATATTTGCCACACTTTAAAGCCCGTTTTAACAATTAAATCCACAAATTCATAACTAGTCTTACCAAAATCACCAATACCTTGAGCACTAGGCAAAGAAGCAATTGGCATCAAAACCCCTGCTTTTTTCATTATTTTTCTCCTATTTCTATTTTATTATTATAGCGCAAAAACTTGAAAAAAAGTGGCTATTATGATAATCTATCGACGTTTGATTATTTTTAGGAGGAAAGCAAATGTATTTACAACAAGAAATTACTACGCTTTTAAATAAGGATATTTCACAAGCTAGCAATCAAGAAATTTACTTAGCTTTGTTACAATTAGTAAAAAATAAAGCAACTACTGTTGCAAGAGCCCAAAGCGATAAAAAATTATATTATATTAGCGCTGAATTCTTAATTGGTAAATTATTATCTAATAATTTAATTAATTTAGGCATCTATGATGAAGTAAGTGAAATTTTAAAAGCCAATGGTAAAGACATCAATATGATTGAAGAAGTAGAAAATGAACCTTCATTAGGTAATGGTGGTCTAGGACGTCTAGCTGCTTGCTTCTTAGATTCAATCGCTACATTAGGCCTAAATGGTGATGGTGTAGGTTTAAATTATCACTTTGGTCTATTTAAACAAAATTTTAAAGATTTAAAACAAGATGAACAACCAAATCCATGGATTACTAATCCAAGTTGGTTAAATGATACTAATATTAGTTTCAATGTTCAATTTGGCGATTTCAGCGTCAAATCACATCTATATGATATCGATGTCTTAGGATATCATAGTGTAGCTAACAAATTACACTTATTTGACATTGAAAGTGTTGATGAAAGCATCGTAAAAGATGGTATCAATTTTGATAAAACACAAGTTGCCAAGAATTTAACTCTATTCTTATATCCTGATGATTCTGATGAACAAGGACAATTATTGAGAGTATATCAACAATATTTCATGGTATCTAATGCTGCTCAATTAATCATAATGGAAGAAAAAGCTAAAGGTCATAATTTAAAAGACTTAGCAAGCCATGTACAAATTCAAATCAATGATACTCATCCAACTATGATTATTCCTGAACTTATCCGTCTATTGATGTTAGAAGGTATCGGTTTGATGGAAGCTATGATTATCGTAAGCAATACTTGCGCTTATACAAATCATACTATCTTATCTGAAGCTTTAGAAAAATGGCCACGTAAGTTTATCTTAAAAGTATGTCCAAATATCATGGCTATTATCGAAGCTTTAAATCTTTATGTTGGTGTAATTTATACTAATGATCAAGTACAAATTATTGATGATCAAGATCGTGTACATATGGCAAGAATTTGTATGCACTTCTCTCATTCAATCAATGGTGTAGCTCAAATTCATACCGAGATTTTAAAACATAGTGAATTAAAACCATTCTATGATTTATATCCTCAACATTTCAATAATAAGACTAATGGTATAACCTTTAGACGTTGGTTAATGCATGCCAATCACAAGCTAAGTAAATATATCGATAGTTTAATTGGTGAAGGTTGGAAAACTAATGCTTATGAATTAGAAAAATTATTGCAATATTACAATGATGAACAAGTATTAGACCATTTAGATGCCATAAAACATGAAAATAAAGTATCTTTAGCAAATTATATTCAAGAACATGAAGGCATTACTATTGATCCTAATTCTATTTATTGCATTCAAATTAAACGTCTACATGAATATAAACGTCAACAAATGAATGCTTTATATATTATCTATAAATATTTCCAAATTAAAGAAGGAAATTATCCAACGCGCCCTATTACTATCATCTTTGGAGCTAAAGCAGCACCTGCATATAAGACTGCAAAAAATATCATTCATTTAATTTTATGTCTACAAAAATTAATCAATGAAGATCCAGAAGTAAGCAAATATCTAAAAGTTGTAATGATTCAAAATTATAATGTTACTTACGCTACTAAATTAATTCCAGCTTGCGATATCAGTGAACAAATTTCCCTAGCAAGTAAAGAAGCAAGCGGTACTGGTAATATGAAATTTATGTTGAATGGTGCAGTAACTTTAGGAACAGATGATGGAGCCAATGTAGAAATTCACCATCTAGTAGGAGATGATAATATCTATATCTTTGGTCAATCTAGCGATCAAGTAATTGCGCACTATAACAATCATGATTATGTAGCTAAAAATTATTATGATAACGATCCATATATCCGTAAAATTATCGATTTTATCGCTGATGAAAAATTAATCGCTATCGGTGGAGATATCGAAATGCTTACTGATTTAAAGAATGAATTAATCAATAAAGACTGGTTCATGACCCTATTAGATCTAGAAAGCTATTGCGATACTAAAGAAAGAATATTTGCTGATTATGAAAATCGTGCAAAATTCAAACGTATGTCGCTTGTAAATATTGCTAAGGCTGGATATTTCTCAAGTGATCGTACTATTCAACAATATAATGATGACATTTGGCATCTATAGAGCTAATTTTTAAAGATTAGCTCTTTTTTTCACCTAAAGTTCAGATTATATTAACTATTTTTTCACTTAAAAGATATATTATAATATCGTAAAAAAGGAGGAATTCAAAATGATCGAAAATGAAAATATTACAATTGATGGTGAAACAGGCCAAGTAATTAATAATAAACCCCATAAAAAAGATAAGAAAAATCGTCCTGTATTATTAGTAATCTTATGCTTGCTAGTAAGTTTAGCAGGAGGCTTTGCTGGTGGATATATCGCAACTAAAAACACTACGCAAACCGTAATTTATAAAAATGAAAATACTACCACAAATAGTAGTCTAAATGAACCAACTAGCATGCAAAGTATCATCGCATCTATTAAAGATAGCGTAGTAGAAATAAATACAGAAGTAATTACTGAAACAAATAATTATTTTAGTTTCTTTGGCTTCCCTGGCCAACAAGTTATCGAAGAAGGCGCAGGATCAGGCGTAATCATTTCCCAAGATGGTTATATCATTACCAATAACCATGTTATTGAAGATGCATCTACAATCAATGTTAGATTAACTGATGGCAATGTATATCCTGCTACATTAGTAGGTACGGATAGTAAAAGTGATATCGCCGTCATCAAAATTGATGCCGAAAATCTAAATCCTGCTATTATTGGTGATTCTGATCATCTATTAGTTGGTGATGCTGTAATAGCCATTGGTAATCCATTAGGTTCACTTGGAGGAACAGCTACTAATGGTATTATCAGTGCCCTAAATCGCCAAGTAACTGTAGAAAATGAAGTAATGAATTTAATTCAAACCAATGCCGCAATTAACCAAGGTAACTCTGGTGGTGGTTTATTCAATACTAATGGTGAATTAATTGGTATTGTAAATGCTAAATCATATGGAACTTCAATCGAAGGCTTAGGATTTGCCATTCCTATCAACGATGCTATTGATGTAGCACAACAATTAATGGAATCAGGTCATGTAACTAACCGTGCTACCTTAGGGGTATATATTACCGAACTAACCCAAGATACTAATGGATATAAAGCTGGAGTATATATTACGGAAACTATTGAAGGCGGAGGGGCACAAGCCGCAGGCCTACAACCATATGATCGTATCATCGCATTAAATGATGTAGAAATAACTACTTATACCGATTTAAGCACTGCTTTAGATGATTATAATGTTGGTGATACCATTACCTTAACTATCGTTCGTGAAGGTAGACAAATGGATATAGAAATTACTTTAACCCAACCAATTGAAACAACTAACCAAAACTAAGGAGTAAGCTATTAAGCCTACTCCTTTTCTTCTATTAATTCTTCAATTTTATCAATAGCTATATATTTAACTGGATATCTATGAGATATACGATCAGCTTGAAGATAATCAACATATATAACTTGGTTAAATGTTTCTAAGACTTCTAAACCTCTTTTAACTCCTTTAATTTCAGGATCAATTTTATTTAAAGCCAAACGATAATGTTTAATCATCTTATCATGATGCTTTAAACTATTCGATAATCTTCCTGTATTATTAGTACTCAAACGATCGATGACCATTACATCTCTTAGATGATTACAATCAATATTAGGATAATCCTTAAAATAAGTATAAATGAGATCAGTATAGCTATCTAAGTCTATCTTATAGTCCATCTTTCCTTGTAAAAATTCCCCAAAATTCATCAAGATATCAAAGATAGTTTGTTGACTAGCTTTAATAATATAATCTAATGTATTTAAAAAACGACCACTATTATTCATGCGCTCTAATGCATCTTCTAAATGATGAATTTTGGCCATTTCATCAATAGTTAACCATGGAGTCTTAATTATTTCATAAGGTGGTTGTTGACTATATTCATAATGATATTTATTTAAATCATCGGCCATTGGAGTACCATGCAAAATCTTTAAAAATCCAAGTTGTAACATATGAGCATTCAATCCATAAGCAATATTAAAACTATTACGCAAACTATTCATATCTTCAAAAGGCAAACCAACAATAAGATCAATATGAATATGCATATTTTGTTTTGCCAATAAGCGTCTAATATTTTCCTTTAATTTAGTCGTATTAGTCTTACGATTAATATAAGCTAAAGTCTTTTCATTAAAAGATTGCATACCTATTTCTAATTGAAATAAACCTTTAGGAGCCCTTTGTAAAAGTTCAATCGTTTCATCATCTAAGATATCTCCTGCCACCTCAAAATGAAAACAAACATCATCAGGAAAATTAATATCACTATTTTTCATAATAAAGCTAATTATTTGTTTACTTCGTTTACGATTCGCATTAAAGGTACGATCAACAAATTTAATCGTCTTTGTACCCGAATTGGCTAAACGAATAATCTTGGAAAAAGTTTCATCTAAATCAAAAAAACGTACCTTTCCACATCTACCTGACAAGCAAAAATCACAGCTAAAAGGACAACCTCTAGTAGTTTCAATATAAACAATGCGCTTATTAACACTATTAATAAATTCATCGCTATATGGATCAACTGGATCTTTATCCGATATATAACTTTCTTTGCAAATCAATTGATTTTCTATACGATAAGTTAAACCCTTTACTTGATCTAAATCTTTATTTTCATATAGACAATTCGCTAAACAAGCAAATGTTTCTTCTCCTTCTCCACTTAAAATATAATCAACTTCCGGATGATTTTCCATTACTTGTATTTGATTATAACTAACCTCCGGTCCTCCTAAACAAATCTTGACCTTCTTATCTTTTTGACGAATATAACTAATTAATTCATACATCTTAGTAATATTCCAGATATAACAAGATAAACCTATTAAACGTGGATGACATGCTAAGATATCATCAGCTAATTGTTGCATATCAACATGGATAGTACTATCAAATAATATCGGCAATAAATGCTTTTTACCATAAGTATCAATACCTGCCTTTAAGCACCAAATAGCTAATGATTTATGCACATATTTAGCATTTAAACTAACTAATACAATATTATATTTAAGCTCATCTAAACAATCATAAACATGTTCATAGAATTTCGTCGCAACCTTCTTAACATTTTCATCACATTTAAGCATAGCCATTTTGCCAAAAGCTTCAATCATCGAAATATCATTTTGACTATCACCTAAAGCATATATTTCATCTTCTTGATATTTTTCGCCAATAATCTTAAGCCCATTAGCTTTATTACTTTCCAAAGCAAATATATCTAAATTATCCGCATTACTTAAAGCATTTACTTTAAAATTAGCTAAAATATATGCTTGAATTTCTTTTAATTTTTTCCTATCTTCAATTTTTGCAAATATCGCATTACAAGCACCCTTAGCCTTAAGCTCATCATAAGTTAAATAATCATTATTAAATAATTTAGCTTTTTCATCATCCTGATAATAACCAAAATAATAACCATCACTAATACAATAATTACAATTATTTTCTTGAAGATACTTTTCAATTTTTTCAAAAACTTCAAGTTCCATATGATAACTCTTTACTTCTTGATAATTCTTATCTAAGACAATCGTACCATTACTACAAACTAAAAAATCTAAATCAATATCCAATCTTTCTAATTCTTTAATAATCATCTTGAATGGACGACCTGTAACAATGCCAAATTTATTTTTAGTTTGAAATTGCTTGATGGCATTTATATCTTCAATACTAACATGTCCTTTAATATTTAAAGTACCATCAAAATCTGAGCCAAATAACATTGCAACCTCCTAAAATATACCAGGAATAATTCTAGCTAAATACCAACCTAATACCATCGATATGATATTTGCACATAAAGCATATAACAATACCTTAGTCCTAGAAACTCCCATAATTTCTTTAACTTTGTTATAGTATATCATTTCTATAATACAAACAATAACTTCTAATGGAATAAAGGCAAACATAAATAATAAACTTCCACCAAAATAATTAATGATA
>CASEWY010000035.1 GCA_949291625.1 uncultured Bacillota bacterium | reverse complement strand
GCTATTGGTAAATATGGTCCTACTATTTTTCTTATTTCTCTTAATAGATGATGTTCACCTGAACCGATTTCATCTACAAATGATGCACCATGTAAATGTAAATAAATACCATCCAAATCTTTTAAATTTTCTTTAATCTTATTTAAAATTGTATCTTCTAGATAAGTGAAGCATGGTTTAGTCATTACTCCACTGCATGCGGCATCGGCACATAATACAGGGATTAGTTCGATGTCAGGATCATCAAATACATCGCCTAGTTGCATATGGGCAATAGCATCTTTATCTAAACTTAGGGCGACATTGTTCATATCGCATTTCATTGGGACATGTTCATTTGCTTCAAGGGTGAATTTTGCGACTAATATTTTCATGAGTCCTCCTAAATGTTGTCTAATGGATAAATAGGTCTTTTAACTTTCTTATATGGTAAACGTTCAGTTCTTTGCATACATGCACCATCAGTTAAAGACATTACATAGTGTTTAGCCATGGCTTTTAATTCTGGATATAGATATCCTTGTTTTACGATAATTAAATCATATTTATTAATATCTACATTAGCCCATTCATATTGTACATGTTCAACAAATGATACTGGTTCATCGCCTACTACAATAGTAATAGGTAAATTATCTAACTTAATGGTATAACCAGTTCCTACTACATTTGGATCACTATAGTGGCGATGTAAGTCACCTATGGCTGTAATGGTTCCTTTTAAATCTACTTTTTCTTTAAACCAGTTATTTGGTCCACCTAAAGCAAATTCTACATGATCATTTACTTTTTTATGGCTTAAATAATTATCTACTAGTGGTTTGTCAGTAATCATAGCAAATAGAATTTCTTTATTATGATAGTCTTTTAAATTTAATACTTGTTTCAATACATAAGTATTTTCGCCTGGGGCTCCTGCGGTTACATTGTCTCCTGAATCGGTTAAGAAGCATGGTGAACCTTCAAATTCCATCATGGATTTAAGAGATACATCTGGTTCATCGGCATAGCCTGTAAAGTGGAATTCTTTATGTCTAGCCCATACAAAATCATAAATTTCTTGAGCTTTTTGTTTGGCATATTCTTCATCTTCTGGTCCATTTGGTACTACCATGATGCCTGCGCCACATTTATCGCTATCATGACGTAAATAACCAATATGATATGAACAAGTTAATATTCTTGGATCTGCTTCAATTTCATTTAGTAACTTATTGATAGATACTAATGGTTCATCAGTAGAAACACATCTTTCACCACCTAATAGAATAGGTACCTTCTTATATACTTCATGTATTTCTCTAGGATTTTTTAATACATTAATTAAAGCTTTAAAAGTAATTTGTTTTGCTTCAGTTCTATCCGTGTGTGGAGAGTGTCTAAATGTTCTAAGAATTGTACAATCATCAGCATATTGTTGGCTTAGATTACCATGAGGATCACAAGTTACAGCTATTGGTAAATATGGTCCTACAATCTTTCTGATTTCGCGCATGATATAGTGGTCACCAGAAAAGCCTTCTAGATTTTCTACATAGCTAGCTCCATGTAAGAAAAAGAACATTCCATCAATTTCGTCTAAGTGTTTTCTAATGTGTTTTTTAAATTGTTTTAAGATGTAATCGAATGAATCATAGCTAACAACACCAGTTCCTCCTGCCCAAGCATAGATGGCAGGAATTAGTTCTACATTTTCTTCTTTGGCAATTTCTCTTATGCCTAAAAGATCAGCAATATTGTCGCTTGTAGAAATGTTAAAATCTTGAATTTCACATAGTTTGTTACTGTAGATGTTACATTCGGCTACAAAGCCTCCTATTAATACTTTCATGTGTTTTCCTCCTACTAATATTATTATAAATGATTATTTTAAAGTGATTTGAAACCTGTAACTTTATTACAATAAATTTAAATGTTTAATAATTTGTAACTCAACTATTAGTTGTGTTAAAATCAACTATAAATATAGTAATTAAACTGATGATATCTTCATAATAGATGCTTTAAAGCATAATATGTATTCATAGAAATGAGGAATAATATGGAAAAGAAACTTTTTAATAAGGATTATCTCTTGTTGCTTCAAGGAAATGCAGTTAGTAGATTGGGTGATGTATTATATTCGGTAGCTATTTCCTATTGGGTATATGAGAATACAGGTTCTACAGCTTTGATGGGAATTACTGCTAGTATCAGTATGTTTGTAATTATGTTTTTTTCACCATTTGCAGGATCAATTATTGATAAATGTAATCGTAAATGGATGATTGTGATGATGGATGTAGTAAGAGGTGTCTTACTTTGCTTAGTAGGAGTGATAGCTTTAAGGGGAAATTTAAGTGTACCTATTATTTTAATTACTGCTTTTATTGCAGCAGTATGTGGTGTCTTATTTTCACCAGCAGTTGATACTGTATTTATTGATATTATTCCACATAGTGACATGGTACGAGGCCAATCAATCTCTAATACCGTAACTTCAGTTATTAATTTGGTTGGAGATGCAATATCGGGATTACTTGTAGTTATTTTTGGTGTTCCCTTAATTATATTATTAAATGGAATATCTTATCTTATTTCTGCTTTTACGGAAATATTTATTGATGTACCAACTACTAGTCAACAAGGGCAAAAGATTACTATTTCTACGGTATTGCATGATATGAAAGATGGAATTGTTGGTATATTGAATAATAAAGCATTAAGAGTATTTATACCTATGGCAATGTTAGTTAATCTTTTGTGTGGTGGTACAACGGATTTGTTTATGGCCTTTGTTTTAGAGAGTGGTTTTACACTTGAACATTATAGTATTTTTATGGCAGCACAAACAGCAGCTTCTTTAATTACGGTAATGTCATTGAGCATCTTTAAATTTTCTAATAAAATTAGATATTTATTATTTGCTTTTGGATTTATTGGCTCAGCTATCTTTTATTTGATTGCATATAATATAAGGATATTTTATATCATGTTACCATGTTTATTTATAGCTGGAAGCTTAAATGTATTTGGCAATTCAATATTTAATGCCGCTTTAGCATTAGCTTTACCTATTAATAATAGAGGTGCAATTTTAGGAATTGTAAGTGCATTTTCAACTGGAGGGGCGGCCTTATCGGCCATAATATATGGTTTTCTATGTGATTTATATCCTTCGTGGATAGTCTTTACTATTGGTGTAATTCTTTCATTTATTCCGATAATATTTATGTGCATTAATAAAGGTACAAAACAATTTATTTTAGAAAATTAGGAGGAAATATGGAAACTTTAGGAAAAAATATTGCGAATAGACGCAAAATGTTACATTTAACTCAAGAAGAATTAGCAGACAAATTAGGAGTTAGCGCTCAAGCAGTAAGCAAATGGGAAAATGATATAAGCATACCCGATATTTCTTTATTAATTAATTTAGCTGATCTTTTTGAAACATCTTTGGATGAATTAGTACGTAATAAAGAACCAGAGACTAGACTTCTAGCAAAAGAAATAAGGAAACCAGTCGATAAAATGGTTATAAGACTTGTGATTAATAGTTCAGATGGGGATAAAATCAAAATTAATCTACCAATGGCTTTAGTAAAATTAGGAATAGCTATAAGTGGAGAAAATAGTATGAAAATTGGTAATGTTGATTTAAAAAATATTGATTTTGATCAAGTGCTAGAAATGGCATCGTTAGGAGTAATTGGTAAATTGTTAGAAATTGAATCTACTGATGGCGATATTGTGGAGATCTATGCTGAATGAGAATAATTGTTCGCGATGATCAAGATAATCTAGATATCAAAATTCCTAATGCGATAGTATTAAATCAAATAACCATGCATGTATTTAAAGATAAGATGGATATGAATATAAATAATAAAGATCTTAAAAAGATGCTTAAAATAATTAAAAATTCTAAAGATATTTTAGGGGATGATCCTTTAGTAGAAATTATTAGTGGTACTGATTATGTGCGTATAGATTTATAAAAGATTGTGTTAAAGTTGGTTATTTCGCATGTTTGAAAAAAAAGTAAAGTATGCTAGTATATAGGCAACAGATGTTAATATATATTTAATTAAAATAAGTATGTTTGTTGGCATAAGATATACTTTACTTAAAAACTGCCTAGAAAGAAAAATCAATATGGATTAAATCTATATTGATATATGAGCAATTTATAATGAGACAATTTAACCATTCAGCCATATGTTTAATCCTATTAACAATAGCCTTATTTAGAGTTAAAAATCAAAAGAAATATTCTAATATTCTATATGCAATTTCTACAATTTATGCATTGATATATTTAGTAGCATATGGAACGATATTTTCTACATTCACAAATAGTTTATTAGATTTTTTCTATTTCATTTTATATATATTAGTAATTGGTTTTTACATATATACAACATTCGTCTTTTTGAATAAAAAAATAAAATAATTTTCAAAAACTTTGATTAAATATTTTTAATAAAAAGAATAATAATATTTTAGCAATCGCTGATGGTAAGATGATTGATGTTACAACGGTAAATGATGAAACTTTTTCTCAAAAGATGTTAGGAGAATCGGTTGCATTTCTTTGCGAAGGTGAAACAGTTACTTTTAAAGCTCCAATTAATGGTAAGATAAGTGCTTTATTTCCTACGGGACATGCTTATGGCATAACTGGTGATGATGGTATTGAAATATTGGTGCATATAGGTATTGATACCGTAGAAGCTAATGGTGAAGGATTTGAATTATTAAGGAAACAAAACGATCAAGTAAAAGCAGGAGACGATATCGTAAAAGTAGCTTATGATAAATTGAGTGAAAAATATGATATGTCTGTAATGTTGATTATTACAAATTCCAATGGTAAAAAAATTAGCTTTAAATCTTATGGAGATGTTAAAACTAAAGATGTGATTGCAAATATTTAATAAAAATATGTTTTAGAAAAAACACTATCAAAATATGAATACAGTCGGCTATATTTCAACTGTATTTTTTAATTGATAATATTTCGACTTTATTTACGACCGCAATAAAATACAGATGTTTTTATGGACGCTTTCTTATATAATATATTTAATAGAAATATTGAATAGAAAGCTAACTATATAAAATACAAGTATTTTTTATGAAAAAGTTTGAAAATGTTTAATACTTAGAATTTTTAGTTAGTTGTATATTTGATCTTTGAAAATGTGAATATAAATTTGTATGAAACCACGACAAAAAGAACTATAGAAACTATATTTGATGGTTTTATCTTAATAAAGCCGGGTCAAAACTTTGATTAGTGGTTAATAGATGATATATAAGTCTTAGTAACTTTCTAATACAATGTCCCTGAGCACATCTATGTCCTTTACCTTGAGAAATTTTAAGTTCATAGTATTCTTTAAATACAGGATTGTGATTAATTACTGGTAAAATAATTTGATATAGAGATTTTCTTAAATATTTAGAACCATTCTTAGTAATAGCTGAATGCTTAGCTTCGTATTGACTTGATTCATAGTGCCTTGGAGCTACACCAGCAAATTTTATAATCTTAGATGCTTTAGAGTAGTTGTTAATATCTCCAATTTCAGCTAAAATAGAAGTGCCAGAGAAATGGGAAATTCCTGGAATAGTTAAGATAGGAGAGTTGTTTTGGGATGAGAACTCTTCTATTTTTTTATCTATCTCAGCTAATTGCTCATTTATAAGTTCTATTTGATTTACCAAATGCTTTATTTGGATTTCATCTGCTATATTTGGTATTCCGATTGATAATTTAGCTGTTTCTTTAAGTTTTTCAGGAGTTAAAGAAATACGATTACCTTTACCTTTGATATCGAAACATTTGCGGATAGATCTAATATCGGTTTTAGCTATTTTATCAGCACTATTAAATGTCTTAAGAATATTCATATATACGGCACCGTATTTACTCTTAAATAATGAGTTATATTCAGGAAATACAATATCAATACATTTTTGTAACTTATTAGATAAAACATTTAATTCTTCTTTAAGATTATGATGCTGACGAGTTAATTGTCTTTGTTCATATAGATCAAAGCGATTCATTTTAGTGATACGATATTGTTTCTTTCTTTCAGGTGTATCTAATACATCACAAATAGTTAAGGTATCAAGCTTATCATTTTTAGTAATACCACCTTGCATTTTTCTTTCTAAATCGGTTGTTTTAGGATTTATTAATGCTACAGTATAATGTCTATCTAACAAATATTTAAGTAAAGCAAAACGATAATGACCGGTATCTTCCATACCAATTAAGATATCATTTTTGGAGTAAGAATTCATTTTTGATAATAAAAAGCTAAATCCCTCTTTATTATTTTTAAAAGAAGATGGTTCAAATAATACTTCGCCACTTTCATTATCAAAAATAGAAAAATAATGAGAGTTTTTTCCAACGTCAATGCCAACTAGTTTCATGTAATTTTTCCTTTCTATATTGTTCAAATGTGATTATCCACAAGACTTAATCCATAAAACCTGGTGCAATATACGAATTCGAAGACCCATCTAACTAATCATTATTTTAGAATAAGTTTGTGGTAAGAGCCTTTCTTAAGTAGTCAAAGCTACAGGGTAAAATACAAATCCACATTCACATACTTCAATTTTACAATTATACGATACCGTTATCAATCACGGTTATAAAGATTGATAGAAAGGATAAAGTATATTGTTTAATGACTGTTAAATGAGTCAATTACAATATACCAGGGGTAAATATGAAAGAATCAAAAACATTGGAATTTAAAGAAGATATAACCAAAACTTTCTTAAAAACAGTTAGTGCATTTGCTAATTATGGCGAAGGTAGAATAATATTTGGAATAGATAATAATGGTGATATTAGGGGGATTGAAAAATCTGAAGATGTTTGTATTGATATTGAAAATAGTATTAATGATAATATTTCTCCTCAACCTAAATATAATATTTTAGTAAATGATGATAGAACCATTACTCTTACTGTTTTTGAAGGAGATAATAAGCCTTATTTTTATAAATCTAAAGCCTATAAAAGAAATGATACAGCTACTATTGAGGTTGATACTTTTGAACTTACGAGATTAATTCTTGAAAGTAAAAAAATTAATTTTGAAGAATTAAAAGCTGAAAAACAAGAATTGGAATTTACTTATTTATCTCAACAGCTAAAAAAACATATTCAAATCGAAACATTCAATAAAGATATTTTAAAAACTTTAAATCTTTATAATGAAAAAAATGGATATAATAATGCGGCAAATATATTGTCAGATAATAATATTTTTCCTGGGATAGATATTGCGATTTTTGGAGATACAATTAATATAATTAAAAAAAGGACAACATTAGAAAATATGTCCGTTTTGCAAATGTATGATAAGACTGTAGAAATTTTTAAAGATAATTATCAATATGAAGAGATTGATGGCAGTTATCGAAAAAAAGTAGAATTAATTCCTGAAGAAGCTTTTCGTGAAGCTTTGGCAAATGCTTTAATTCATAGGTCTTGGGATTTAAATGCTAGAATAAGAATTGCAATGTTTAATGATAAAATTGAAATTTCTTCTCCTGGAGGAGTGCCTAGTGGAATTAGCGTGGATGAATATTTGTGTGGTATGATTTCATTAAGGCACAATCCAATTATCAGCAATATTTTTTATCGCTTAGGTATTGTTGAAATATTTGGTACGGGAATATTAAGGATAAACCAAGCTTATGAAAATAGTATAAGAAAACCGATATTTAATCTTAGTGAAAATGCAATTCAAATCATTTTGCCAGTACTTAATAACTTCTTAATAGAAGATGATCAAGAGATTATATATAATGCATTAGGTAAATCTAAAAGTATACCAATTAGTGAAATAGTTTCTAATGTTCCTTTTGGAAGAACTAAAACAAAAGAATTATTAAAGAAAATGGAAAATGAAGGTATAGTAAAGGTTGTTGGGAAAGGAAAAGCAACCAAATATCATATTTAACTAAAACATATGCAAGAATTATCCTACTTCAAAAGTGCGAGATGAATTGCATTTTTAATGGAAAAACGAGATGAACATGGATATCTTAAGAGTGCATTCAACACCTTCATTAGAATCAAAGATTTTTATTTTCTTTATTGCCTTAATATTAAGAAGCGCGCTATCAATAAAGCTTATGATACATATAAACATAATCGTAAAGAATATACTACTACAGCTATCATTAACGAACTAGAGAAGATAGGATAACACTTTATAGTGATGATGAATATCACTCAAGATATAAACTTACAGCTAAGCAAAAAAAGATCCTCTCTCTATATAATATAGATGAGAAGATCTTTAAGGATTATCAAGATAAGATTATAACCAAATTAAATGGTCAAATCAAAGAAATAAAGTCATAGATGTATAAAAATGAAAGAAGTAAACGTTACATTCATTGTTGATGTGTAACGACAAAAGCGTTACAATTAAAGTGTAGATGGAGGTGACATTATGGAGAAATCAGCAACACTTAATCTGCGTATTAATCCCACATTAAAATCAGAGGCAGAGACAGTTCTTTCGCGCCTGGGCATACCAATGTCAACGGCTATCGATATGTTCCTGAATCAAGTAGTTTTAGTTGGTGGGATTCCGTTTTCCGTTACGCTTCCAAAGGCACCGGCAGATATAGATGCCTCTCAGATGACGGATGTGGATCTTCATGCGAAGCTTCAAAAAGGTTATGATGACTACAAGGCCGGAAGGATAGAGAATGCTGCAGAAGCATTCAAAAAGTTTAGGGAGATTCATAGGTGATGAGAAAACGGACTGTAGAAATTACTCAGACAGCCCTTGACGATATGGAAAGAATCTATGATTATATAGCAAATGTTCTTCTGGCAAAGGAGAGTGCTATGGGTCAATATAACCGTATAGCAGATGCAATTCTCACCTTAGAAAATAATTCTGAGCGATGTCCGGTTTTCGAGGTAGAGCCAGAACGATCTTGGAGAATGCGCAGAATGGTAATTGATAATTATCTTGTCTGTTACATTGTAGATCCCGATAAAGTGATAGTCACAGATGTGTTATATGGCGCTTCAAATGTGCATGCAAGACTGAAGGCAAGGCATATGGAAGGCTCGGTCCCTAAAGGAATGTGATAACAAATTGATAACACAAGCAGAAACAGACCATTGATATATGACAGTTGGAAGCAAATAAAATCAAATAGAACAAAATTTTCTATACAAAACTGTATAAAACTATTTAATTTTTTGATAATTTGTTTGCTTTTTGAAGTAATTCATCATGATTATTATTAATTTTATTTTCGATTACTAATTGTAAGCATTCATTTAAAATATTGCCTATTTTAGTAGGATTAATATTTAAATTTATAAGATCTTTACCATTAATGGCTAAATGCTTTAAAAGAAATGGTTCATTATTTTTAATGATATTTTGATAGTTATTTAAGATATTAGTGGTATCAATCTTATGTATTGTTTGGATAAATAGACATAGTTTAGTTATGTCTATTTTTTTTGCCATTAAATTTTTTAGAATTATTTTATTATTTAAATCTTCATTATGATATTTTAAATTATTTTTAATAGTTTCTTTTTGAAGATTGCTTAAGGATAAATTGTTTAATATTTTGATATCGTTAAAATAACTTAGAATTGATAGTGTTGTAATAAAATCTTTGCTTTTTTGAAGGGTGGTTAGTATTTTTTGATCTATATTTATATTGAAAAGATAATTAAAGATATCTGTATATTCATTTAAGATATTTGGATTATTGATTGTTAAAATGGTTTTTAGTTCATTAGTTATTCTTTCTTTGGATAAGTATTTTAATAGTTCTATATTTTTATGGATAGCTATGGAAGTATTTTCTTCAATATTGAAATTTAATTCCGATGCGAATCTAAGTGCTCTTAGTATACGTAAAGCATCTTCGTCAAAGCGCTTATTAGGATTACCAATGCATCTTATGATATGTTTATTTAAATCATTTATACCATCAAACATATCGATGATACCGGTATTAGGATTGTAACATAGAGCATTGATAGTAAAGTCGCGACGAGATAAATCTTCTTTTAAAGATGTAGTGAAAGTAACAGATGTTGGTTGGCGATGATTGATATAGTTGCCATCGATGCGATAGGTTGTTATTTCAATATTATGATGGTCTTTGATGATGGTTACAGTTCCATGTTTTATTCCGTTTAATAGCATATGATGGTCATTGAAAATTTGTTGAATTTTATCAGTAGAGGCACTAGTGGTAATATCATAATCATTTATTTCGCGCTTTAAAAGATAGTCGCGTACACTACCTCCTACAACATATGCTTCATAGTCTTTTAGTCTTTCTAAAACAAATAAAATATAATTTGGTAATTTCATGAATAAATTATAACATGTATATATGTTATAATGGCTACAAAGGTAGGTATGAATTATGCGTATTGGACAATCTAGTGATATTCATCAATTAGTAGAAGGTAGAAAACTTATTTTAGGTGGGGTTGAGATTGAACATGAAAAAGGTTTATTAGGTCATAGTGATGCGGATTGTTTGACTCATGCTATTGCGGAAAGTATTTTAGGAGCTTTATGTTTAGGTGATCTTGGAAAACATTTTCCAGATACTGATCCAAAGTATAAAGGGGCTAATTCTTTAATGCTTTTGAATGAAGTTTATAAAATGATGGTTGATAGAGGTTATGAAATTAATAATTTGGATGCATTAATTATGATTGAAAGACCTAAGATGGCTAGTCATATTTTAAAGATGCGCGAAAATATTGCAGCTTGTTTACATACAGATATTAATAATGTAAGTATAAAGGCTACTAGAGGAGAAAAATTAGGTTTTGTTGGTAAAGAAGAAGGAGTGCTATGCCAATGTGTAGTGTTGATCAAAGAATCTTCAAAAGATTAGATGAAGTTAAAGTAATGCGTGATCCTATTCATGGTTATATTCATGTTAGCTATGAAATAATATGGGCAATAATTAATCATCCTATTTTTCAACGTTTAAGAAGAATTAAACAAATGGGTTCTTCTTATATTGTTTATCATACAGCGGAGCATACACGTTTTGCGCATTCTTTAGGAGTTTATGAAATTGTGCAAAGAATGTGTTATGAAAATAAATATATTAATGCCGCTATTGATGAAAAAGATAAGATTATTGTTATGTTAGCGGCTTTGTTGCATGATATTGGACATGGTCCTTTTAGCCATGCTTTTGAAAGTGTATTTCCTTTTAGTCATGAAGAATATTCTATAAGGATAATTGAAAATTCTTCTTTGGCTACTTTATTGGATAGTTATAGTGAAAATTTAAGTAAAGAAGTTGCAGATATAATTGCCCATAAGAGTAATAAGACTTTATTAGTTAGTATGATTAGTTCTCAACTTGATGCGGATAGGATGGATTATTTATTGCGTGATGCATATTTTACGGGTACTAAATATGGTGAGTATGATCTTGAAAGAGTGCTTAGAACTTTGAGGGTTAAAGATGGTAAATTAGTTGTTAAAGAGAGTGGAATGCATACGATTGAAGACTATATTATGGCTAGATATCATATGTATTGGCAGGTATATTATCATCCGGTTGCTAGAAGCTTTGAGGCTATCTTGCATAAGATTTTTACTAGAATGAAAGATTTATATGAGAAGGATAAACATGCTTTAGATGATGTGGAAATCTTTAAGCCTTTATTAGAAAATAATTTAACTTTAGAAGATCATTTTTTATTAGATGAATATGCTTGTGTATATGGTTTTGAAAGATTAATTAATCATCAAGATAAGATAATTAGTGATTTGTGTCGACGTTTGCGTGATCGTGATTTATTTGAATATGTTGAATCTAAGGATGTCGATGAAGAAAAGCTAGCAAGCAAACTTTTACAATTAGGTTTTGAACCACGTTATTATATGGCCCAAGATAAGGTAAGACAATCTCCTTATCAACCATATCGTGGTAGTGATGAAAGAGGTATTTTAATCTTAATGGCAGATGGCAAGATTGAAGAATTATCCAAAGCTAGTATGATTGTAAATAGCTTGGCAAAAGGTATTAGTAAAGATGATCATAAGATATTTTTTCCTAGAGAAGCAATGTAGGTGATTATAATGAAAAATGGAGTAATGTTACAAGGGTTTGAATGGTATTTACCAAGTGATGGAAAGCATTGGGAACGCTTAAGAAAACAGGCTAAGAATTTACAAAATGCGGGTTTTACGGCTATTTGGTTACCTCCTGCTTATAAGGGTAATGGTGGTATCAATGATACAGGATATGGGGCTTATGACCTTTATGATTTAGGTGAATTTGATCAAAAGGGCACTATTTGTACTAAATATGGTACTAAAGATGAATATTTGGCTTTAATTGATCAATTACATAAATGTAATATCGATGTTTATGCTGACATGGTATTCAATCATAAGATGGGTGCAGATGGCGTGGAAATGGTAGATGCCACACCTGTAGCAGGTGATAATCGTAATATAGCTATTGGCCAAGAAGAGAGTATTGAAGCTTGGACTTTATTTGATTTTCCAGGTCGCCATGATAAATATTCTTCTTTTCATTGGCATCATCAGCATTTTGATGGTGTAGATTTTGATAATCGTACTAAGAAACATAATATTTATGTTTTTGATGGTGAGACATGGGATAATAATGTTGATGATGAAAATGGCAACTATGATTATTTGATGGGAGCTGATCTTGATTTTGATAATCAAGAAGTTATTCAAGAACTTAAAGATTATGGCATGTGGTATTTGAATATGACTAAAGTTGATGGCTTTAGAATGGATGCTTGTAAACATATTCGCGCAACTTTCTTTAAAGATTGGTTAGACTATTTAAGACAAAATACTAATAAAGAATTATTTACAGTTGGAGAATATTGGAGTGCGGATATCAATGAACTTAGTGATTTTTTACATGATAATGAATTTAAACTTAGTTTATTTGATGTAAGTTTGCATTATAATTTCTTTGCTTTAAATAATGCGGATGGTAATTTTGATATGCGCAATATCTTTGCGAATAGTTTAGTGGAAAGATATCCACAAAACGCTGTAACTTTTGTAGAAAATCATGATACGCAAAAAGGACAAGCTTTGCAGACGGTTATTGCGGATTGGTTTAAACCAATTGCATATGGGTTAATATTGCTTAGAACTAGTGGTTATCCTTGTGTATTCTATGGGGATTATTATGGCAATGAAGCAATGGGAATGAAATCTTTTAAAAAGATAATTGATAAAATGTTATTAGTAAGAAAAACTAAACTAGAAGGCCAAGAATATAATTATTTTGATGATAGTGATGTTATTGGTTGGAGTTATGATGGTTATGGTCAAGATGATAAGGGTTGTGCCATTATAATTAGTGATCGTTATGATGCTGGTAAATATATGTATGTTGGTAAACAACATGCGAATAAACAATTTGTTGATGCCTTAGGACATTTTAGAAAAACGGTTGTAATTAATAATGATGGTTGGGGTAACTTTATGGTAAAAGGTGGTTCCATAAGTTGCTGGATAGTTAAATAGTGAAAGATTTGTATGTTAAAAAACAAGTTAGGTATTACAGATTCTGTTCTTTTAGCTAAAGAAGAAGAGAAAATCAGCAAAAAGAAAGCTTTAGAAATGTTCGATAGTGGTTTTTTGGATAATTTAGAATCAGGAAAATACGCGAGTCTTGCGACAATTCATAAGTATTTATTTGAAGAAATTTATGATTTTGCTGGAAAGATACGCGATGTAAACTTGGCTAAAGGTAATTTTAGATTTGCGCCGTTAATGTATCTAAAAGCTTCATTAGATAATATAGATGCAATGCCTCAAAAAACCTTTGATGAAATAATTGAAAAATATGTAGAAATGAATATTGCACATCCTTTTAGAGAAGGTAATGGTAGAAGTACTAGAATTTGGTTAGATTTAATGTCAAAAAAAGAACTTGGAGTAGTTATAGATTGGTCTAAAGTAGACAAAGAAGATTATCTTATGGCTATGGAAAGAAGCCCCATAAAAGATATTGAAATAAAATATGTACTAAAGAAAGC
>CASEWY010000034.1 GCA_949291625.1 uncultured Bacillota bacterium | reverse complement strand
TAAAGCTAATCAGGCTAAGACTGATTTCTTATCTAGTATGTCTCATGAAATTCGTACTCCATTAAATGCTATTGTTGGTTTTAGTGATTGTGTACGTCATGCTAAAACATTGGATGAGGCTAAAGATAATGCAAAAGATATTGTTAATGCTTCTAATACTTTGTTAGAGATTGTTAATGGTATTTTAGATATATCTAAGATTGAAGCAGGTAAGTTAGAGATTACTAATTCTCCTTATGATGCACCAGAGTTATTTTCTAGTCTTGCTAAATTAATTAAGCCTAGAATGGATGAGAAGGGACTTGATTTTCAAGTTTATATTGCTCCGGATTTACCAAAGGTTTTATATGGTGATCATACAAATGTAAAGAAGGTCGTTACTAATATTTTGAGTAATGCCAGTAAATATACGGAACATGGGTTTGTACGGTATGAAGTTAATTGTGTAAATAATGCTAATCGTTGCCGTTTGATTGTTTCTGTTGAAGATTCTGGTCGTGGTATTAAGAAAGAAAATATTGATAAGTTATTTACTAAGTTTCAGAGACTTGATGAAGATCGTAATACTACAGTTGAAGGTACTGGATTAGGACTTGCAATTACTAAACAGTTAGTTGAACTTATGGGTGGTAAAGTAGTTGTTCATACTGTTTATGGTGAAGGTTCTAAATTTACTATTATTTTAGACCAACCAATAGAAAAGGAAAGTAGTCTGCAAAAGAATACAGGACCTAATTTGACACATTTAGACTTGTCTGATTATCATATTTTGGTAGTTGATGACAATACTTTGAATTTAAAAGTAGCAAGTCAGTTATTAAAAAGATATCATGCAGAAGTGGAATGTGTAGATAGTGGTTATCATTGTTTAGAAAAGATTATGTCTGGTGAAGAGTATGATATTATCTTACTTGATGATATGATGCCTAAGTTAAGTGGAATTGAGACTTTGAAGAAGTTGAAAGCTCTTCCTAATTTTTCAATTCCTGTAGTTGCTCTTACAGCTAATGCTATTACCGGAATGAGAGAAAAATACATGGGTGAAGGGTTTGATGATTATCTAGCAAAACCTATTGAAAAAGAAGAGATGATTCGAGTTTTCGCAACACTTCTTCATTTGAAGGAGTCACAGACTGGAAAATTATTTGATACAACAGAGCTTTTAGATGTTGAAGAAAAAGTTACTAATACTTCATCTAAAGAGACTGTATATAATGAAGATTATTTAAGAAGTCATGGTGTAGATATTGATCATGCATTGGATTTATTAGGTGATATGGAAATGTATCATATGACTCTTCATGACTATTTAGATGAAATTGATGAAAAACTTTCTAATTTGAAAAAGTATTTAGAAGAGAAAGATATGGAAAACTATGCAATTTTAGTTCATTCTATGAAGAGTGATGCTAAGTATTTAGGATTTATGAGTTTTGCAGACATTGCTTATCAGCATGAGTTAAAGAGTAAAGAAAAGGACTTTACTTATTGTAAAGACCATTTTGAAGAATTAGAAAAAGAATTGCATAAATTTTTAGATATAGCTAGAGAATATAATAATCATGTTAAGTAATATTTAAAAAGTAAATGGATAGTGAAAGAATGCTAGCATATAGAGTGAAAATTATATATGGTATTAGCCATTTAGCAGAACTTTCCTTTAAATCTTTCGTTTCTTTATATAAAAATAAAGAAGTAATCAATGTTATGATACAGGAAATAAAACCTAAAAAATTATTTTTAAAATAAAAGAATA
>CASEWY010000033.1 GCA_949291625.1 uncultured Bacillota bacterium | reverse complement strand
CACCATCATATGTTAATGTATAATTAGTGATATCTTCAAATTTTTCAGGTTCAATAATTGTACCATCTTCAAGCGTTACCTTAACGATATAATCATTAGCCTCTAAACCTGCAAATTCAGCTGGACTACCTTCAACTACACTAGCAATTAAAGGCTCAGGAGCTACAGGATAAACTCCCTGATAAAGATAAAAACCACTCATAATTATCCAAGCCAACATAAAATTCATAAAAATGCCAGCACCCATTATGATAATTCTTTTCCATTCTTTAAGATTAGTTAAAGTTCTTTCCTTAGGTACAACAATATCGGTATATTCTTCTTGCATACCATCATTTTCTCCTGCCATGGATACATAACCACCAATTGGCAAAAGTCTTAAAGTATATACCGTTTCTTTACCCTTTTTTTGCCAAATCTTAGGACCCATGCCCATAGAAAATTCATAACAATATACATTAAATAATTTAGCAAATATAAAATGTCCTAATTCATGAATAATGATAATAATCGATAATAAAATAATAAAATAAATTAATGTCACTTATTTAACACCTCAATTTGTTTTCTAACAAAATTTCTAACCCATGCATCAGCTTCTAATATATCTTCTAAGCTTTCTACGGGGGCAAATTTTGCATGCTCAATTGCCATAAATACTAATTTTTCAATATCTAAAAAAGCAATTTCTCCCCTTTGAAAAGCAAAATTAGCTTCTTCATTTGCTCCATTCATAATGCAAGGTAAATTACCACCTTTTTTACCAACTTCATAAGCAAGTTTTAAAAGAGGAAAACGTTGCATATCCATTTTCTCAAAATGTAATGTTTTTACCTTTACAAGATCTAAAGGTTCAGTATTAATATTAAAACGTCTAGGGAAACTCAAAGCATATTGAATTGGCAAACGCATATCTGCATTACCAAGTTGAGCCATAATTGAATTATCTACAAATTCAACCATGGAATGAACAATGCTTTCACGATGCAAAACCACTTCAATATCATCATAATCAACATCAAATAAATAATGCGCTTCTATAACTTCTAAGCCTTTATTCATCATCGTTGCACTATCGATAGTAATTTTAGCTCCCATCGACCAATTAGGATGTTTTAAAGTATCCGCTAATGTTACATTTTTTAAATCTTCACGTGTTTTATCTCTAAAAGATCCACCACTAGCTGTAATAATTAATTTTTTAATTTCACTATGTTTATTTCCTTGTAAACATTGAGCAATTGCCGAATGCTCACTATCGATTGGAAATAAATTAACTTTATGATCAACTAAAGCTTTTTTAACTAATTCTCCTGCAACTACTAAGGTTTCTTTATTAGCTAAAGCTACATCAATATTTAAACTAATAGCTTTTAACGTAGGCTCTAAACCCACAAAGCCTACCAATGCATTAACTAATAAATCATATTTAGCATTTATAACTAGTTGATCAAGTCCATCTTTACCAAAATAAATATTTATATCAGGATATTTAGCTAATATTTTTTTAGCATCTTCCTCATTCATTACATAAACAAAATTTACTTTAAATTCATCTAAAATAACTAAAGCTTTATCAATTTGTTTACCAACACTAAAACCAACTAATTCATACTGTTCAGGATGATTTTTTATTACATCGATTGTTTGTAAGCCAATTGAACCACTAGCACCTAATAAAAGTATTTTCTTCATTTACATCACCATCATTAAAAAAGCATTAAAAAACATTAAACAAAAAACCAAACTATCAATTCTATCTAACACACCACCATGTCCTGGAAAGATATTACCAAAGTCTTTAACATTATAATATCTTTTAATGGCACTAAAAGCTAAATCACCAATTTGTGCAACTATTGGTAAAATTAAGGAACATATTAATAAATATTCAAATTGAATATTATTCACAAAAAAATAAGCTACGATAACACTACTAACAAAGCCTGTAGCCCATCCTCCAATAGCTCCTTCCCAAGTTTTCTTGGGAGATATTCTTTCAATCATTTTATGTTTTCCAAAAAAGTATCCAAATAAATAAGCTCCAAGATCACAACCATAACAAGCTAGAGCTAAATATACTAATATTGGATATCCCAAGCCATATAATTGAATTAAACTCTTTGAAGCTAATGATAAAATCATCGAAATAGTAAAGATATAGCAGATATCTGTAACTTGAATATCTTTAACCACAATAGGTAATAAAAATAATATTATTAAATAAATTGGTAGATATATTATCAAATAATTCTCACTAAAGTTATAAAAAGCTATTATACTTAAAAATACAAAAATTATTAAACCCCATTTAATACGACCTTTTCTAAGATCAATAAGCTCATAAGCACTAATAGCACATGTAGCAAATACTAATGCTCTAAGCAAAAACCCTCCAAAATAAAAAGGAAAAAAGGCAATAAGAAAAATAATAAACCCAGTAATAAAACGTTGTTTCATTATTTTAATCCTCCATATCGACGATCACGCTTTAAAAAATCATGACAATAACCTTCAAATTTTTCTGGAGTAAATTCAGGCCAAGGTTCATCTACAAACATCAATTCGGTATAAGCAATTTGCCACAATAAAAAATTAGAAATACGTTGTTCCCCACTAGTTCTAATCATTAAATCAACAGGAGGAAGATCACTAGTCATCAAATATTTTTCAAAACCTTTTTCATCGATATTAAGACTTGCTTTATTTTCTAAAACATCTTTAGCATAATGATTAATTGCTAAAATCATTTCACGATGTGAACCATAATTCATCGCAAAATTTAAAATCATTCCCGTATTATTAGCCGTTTTATCAATAGCTCTTTGTAAAATTTTAGCAGTATCTTTAGGAATTTGTTCCATTTCTCCTATCATCTTTATACGAATATTCTTTTCCATCAATTCTTTCATAAATTTATCAAAGAAAATTGCTGGCAATTTCATTAAATAACTAACTTCTTCTAAAGGCCTTTTCCAATTCTCCGTACTAAAAGCATAGACAGTTAATACTTTAATGCCCATATCATTAGCTTTAATCGCAATATTACGCACATTGTCAACTCCAACAAAGTGTCCTTGTGTTCTTGGTAAGCCTTTGGCTTTAGCCCATCTTCCATTTCCATCCATTATGATGGCAACATGTTGTAATTGCTCCATAATATACCTCATTTTTCTTATACGATTATATCATATTATGCCTAAAAGCTAACATTTTATCTTAAACAAAATCAAATAAATGTAAAATAAGCGGTATTTACCGCTTATTACACCTTCATAACTTCTTTTTCTTTACTATCTGCAATCTTATCGATTGTCTTAATAAATTCATCAGTTTGTTTTTGAATTTTTTCTAACATTTCTTTTTGCAAATCTTCAGTAAGCTCTTTATCCTTTTTAGCTTCATCATTTGAATCTCTACGAATATTACGAACTTGAACCTTTGCTTCTTCGGCAAGCTTTCCAACTTTCTTGCACATTTCTTTACGCGTTTCTTGAGTCATAGCTGGAACAGTTAAACGAATCACTGTGCCATCATTTTGCGGAGCCATACCTAAATCAGCCATATTACAAGCTTTTTCAATATCTTTTAAACTACTAGAATCATAAGGTTTAATTACTAAAGTACGACCTTCTTGAACAGTAATTCCTGCAATTTGTTTGATTGGGGTCATAGAACCATAATAATCAACTTCTACATGATCTAAAATGTTGGTATTTGCCATACCTGTACGAATTGTTTTTAAATTTTCTTCAAAATGTTCAATTACTTTTTCCATTCTTTCTTTTTGTACTTCTAAAATTATATGTGTCATATTATTTCTCCTT
>CASEWY010000032.1 GCA_949291625.1 uncultured Bacillota bacterium | reverse complement strand
TCATGTCGAAAGACAACCATAATAATTTGTAAAATATATTAATCCCCTCATATATGTTTTACAACCCATAATGATGGATGTTTCCCTCTCCCATAAATTGCATCCATCATGAAAAAAGAAGCCGTTAGGTTTCTTTTTTTTTTTACATTAATACTGAATTCTTTTATAATTTTTATCTAGTAGTATTTATATTATAAAAATTATAAGCTTTTAAATAAAATGTGTAATTAATGTAAACCTTGTTTTGTTATATTAAATACTGAAAAGGATTTAAAAAATAATGCTTATTTATCTAATGAACAATTAAATTGATTAAAAGATGTAATTAGAGAAGGTGCTCATAAAGATAAACCAATATTTATTCAAATACATTAAACATTTATTAATACTGCTGATCATGAATCATCAGATTTAATTGGTGAGCAAGAAGAAGCGTTAAAAGAAATTCTAAAAGATTATCCACAATCTATTATTTTTACGTGACATGTTCATAATGGAATAGATTTAGTAAAAGTATATCAAGAAGAATATGGTTATGTAGTAGATGTTCCAAAATATCAATTTTATGGTGATTCAATAGCTCAAATTGTATATCAAGTAAATGTTTTTGAAGATAGAGAATTAGACCAAGAGATTATAAAAATGATTTGTGGTTAGATAAATACAAAACAGATTAACAAACATTATATGATGAATGTTTGCCGGACTTGCATTATTAAGTGTAACTGGATATACAGTTTTAAGAAGAAAAGTAAATTTTTAAGATAAAGTTAATTTTATTAAGTGTTAGTAAAATATGCTGTATGCAAATAATCATAATGATACTCTTTTTAAGAGTAAGGGATAAAAAATGTATAATTATTTACAATTTTTTGTACTTATTACTAATTTAATAATTTGATAAAATTATTAAAAATAGAGAAGGAGGAAAACTATGAAAATTTTAAGGAAATTTGGAAAAATATTACTAACAGGTACAATGGTAATTAATAGTGGAATAATTGTTCCAATATTTGCACAAAGTTCCACAGAAATCCCAAATTTAAGTTTTTTCGCATTGAGTGATACGCATGTTGAAGTAGAAGGCTCTGATACTAAAACCTATGAGGGATTGGAGGATGCGCTATCAGATATTATTGAAATTAATCCAGATAATTCAGCTTTAGTTATTCCTGGGGATTTAACTAATAATGGGTTGGAAAGAGAATATGAAGCAGTATATGGTTTAATTGATAAATATTCACAAGTCGGTCAGCCTATGTTAGCAATGGGGAATCATGATGTACGTTGGCTATGTTCTAGTGGTGATCGTAATCCAGCTTCGCCAACTGTTCCTACATGTAAACCGGGGACAAGTCCGTTTGATTCTAGATATTTAAAATTTAATCAAAAATATATGGGTGATGTTCCTGAGGGGCAGTTATATTTTGATCAATGGATAGGTGGATATCATTTTATTACATTAAATACAGAAAAAGATTTAAAAGATCAAGCTTATTTATCAGAAGAACAATTACAATGGCTAGATGATACATTAGCTGAAAATGCAGATGTAAATATACCCATTTTTGTAAGTATACATCAGTCATTTTCTGATTCTACTTATCAACCTGGAAATTCAGATGCACATATTGGTGAACAAGAGTATGATTTAAAAGATGTGTTAAAAAAATATCCACAAGTTGTTGTTATGACAGGACATACACATCCATCAATGGAATCTACAGATGTATATAATAAATATTATGGTCACATAGTTGAAATACCGGGATTATATTATAATGGTGGAACAGGTGATACTAAAGGACGTATTGGTTATCAGGTAAATGTATTCGATGATCATATTCAATTTAGATTGCGTGATTTTGAAAAAGATGTATGGTTAGATGAATATGAAAAGAACTTTAAACTATCTGATATGGATAGAGACACATCTGATGATAGTTTTGATTTATCACTAGAAGGCATGGAAGCAACAGCAGGAAGTCAAAATTCTAGTAGTGGTGTAGAAGGGCCAGCAAGTAATGTTCTTGATGGATTAACTAATACAATTTGGCATACAAAATATGGAGGTACTTCTATTACAGATAACTGGATTAATATCCATTTAGATAATAAACAAGTAGTTAATGGGTTGAGATATTTACCACGTCAAGATGGTGGAACTAACGGTACTTTTTTAGAATACGAAGTATATGTAAGTGATGATAATGGGCAAACATATTCAAAAGTAGATAGTGGCTCATGGAAGGGTAACTTTAAATGGCAGATTGCAGAATTTGATGCAAAAGAAGTAACTGATGTTAAATTACAACCAACCAAAACTACAACTACGCCAACTCGTGAATATGGATCTGCAGCAGAAATTAGGTTAGTCTATTTTCAAGATGGACAAGTAAATAAGAATAAATTAAAAGAATTAATTGATCAATGTGAAGCGATTGATAAGGATGATTATTTAAATAGAAATTGGCAAAAATTTGAAAAAGCATTAACTAGTGCAAAAGAAGCATATGATAACTCAAGTGTAACTCAAGGAGAAATAAATGATTTATATAATAGATTATCAACAGCTTTTAATGATTTAGAAAAAAAACCTACTCCTGATAATCCAATTATCAAACCATTAGATGCAAAAGCCGGAAGTTCTTATGGTTCAAATCAAAATCCAATTAATGTTATAAATGGTGTAGGATTATCTGGTGATGGAACATTACAAGATAAACATGATAATGAAAAATCAGCAAAAACTATGTGGCATACTGCAGCAAATCCAGGAAATAATGCATGGTTTGAGGTTGATTTAGGGGAAATTTATGCACTTGATGAAATGTGGATTTGGAACATTAACCAAATTAATAATGTAGAACGTGGATTTAAAAATGTAAAGATTGAGTATTCTCTAGATGAAAAAAATTGGAAAGAATTAAAACCAGAAGATGGTATAGAATTTTTAAGTGAGGGTACAGAAGAATACCCATTCCAATTTTCAATGGCAAGTGGGGAAAGTTTAGTAGATGCTACTAATTTAAATGATAAAGATCATTCACCAGTCAAATTTAATGGAATTGAAGCACAGTATATAAAAATTACTGCAGCTCCTACAGCAGGTATAGGTTCATGGGGACAAAATTATTTTGGATTAAGTGAGCTACGTTTCACACAATATTTTGATGTAGATAAAGCAGACTTGCAAACATTATATGATGAATGTTTAACATTAAAAGAGAGTGAATATACAAGCGAAAGTTGGTCAAGTTTTAAAACTGCAATGGATGAAGCAAAAGCAATCATAGATAAACAAGATGTAACACAAGAAGAAGTGGATAATGCAGTTAAAACATTACAAGCTGCAAAAGATGCTTTAGTAAAAGTAGTTGATAGTGATAAAACAGCATTAAAGATTGCAATTGATCTAGCAAATGCAATTACTGAAGATGATTTAAAAAATATTATTCCAGTAGTAGTAGTAGAAGAATTTAAAACAGCCAGAGACAAAGCTAATGAAGTTTATAATAATGCTAGTGCAACTCAAGATGAAGTAAACAATGCATTTGATCGACTTGCAATTGCAATGCAAAAATTAGAATTCTTCAAAGGAGACAAAACAGCATTAAAAGCATTTATAGATAAAGTTAGTGATTTAGATTCATCTAAATATACAGAAAGTACATGGGCTGCATTTGAAACAGAATTAAATGAAGCTATAGCTGTATATGAAGATTTAAATGCAATGCAACCAGAAGTAAACAGTGCATATGAAGAATTAGTAAAAGAATTCTTGAACTTAAGATTAATTCCAGATAAGAGCTTATTGGAAGACTTAATCAACCAAGCAGAAGGATTAGATAGTGCAAATTATATAAAAGCATCATTTGATGGATTAACAAAAGCATTAAATGAAGCAAAAGTAGTATTTGAAAATCCAAATGCTTCGCAAGTTGAAATAGATAATGCAAAAGCTACATTAGAAAAAGCAATTGCCGGATTACAAGCTAATCCAAGTACACCATCAAATGTAGATAACACAGTAAGTACTCCAGTAAATAATGGTGATACAACTACAAGTGTAAAAACTGGAGATGAAAGCTTAGTAGGAATGTTTGCAACAAT
>CASEWY010000031.1 GCA_949291625.1 uncultured Bacillota bacterium | reverse complement strand
GTTAAAATGTGATATTAGAAAAAGGTTATTACAGATAGATAGTTATCTAAGAGTAGCAACCTTTTGTTATTAACTAATTTGTTTTTCTAAAAAGTTATTTTCAAGCGTGTTTGTAGTTTTTTTCCATATGGATTTAATAATAGATTGTTTGTTGCGATAATAATTTTGATGAAATAATGAAAAATTTCTTTGGCTATTTATTGTTTTTAATTCATTATTTGATTGAGCATAGCCTTGATTAGAAATGATGATATAACTATTATTTGGCAAGTTAGTTAATAAGTCATTAATGCGTATATTAATATCTTTTTTAGCATCTTCATTTGTGCTGTAGCATTGCATAAACAATTGAGTTTCTTTAAACCCATAGGGGATGTTTTGATTGATTTGGTAGGTTGGAAATTCTTGTTGCGTTGGTAAAATTAATTGGCCGATTTCAATGCCGATAATTGGTTTAGTTCCATATGGATTGATTAGATTTTGTTGCATAAAATAATACCTCCTTGTGGGAGGTATTATAAACTTAATTTTCGTTAGACGTGTCCGAATTATTGGACATGTTTAATTTTTTAAAGATGATGGTTACTTTGAATAAATCGCCATCGATATCAATATTGAATATACCATCTTGGGCTTCCGTAAAACTTTTGGCGATAGCTAGACCTAAGCCACTACCACTTTCATGACGAGATTTATCACCTCTTACAAAACGTTCAGTTATTTCATCTTTACTAAAGTTCATTTCATTTTGTGAAATATTTTTGAAGGTTATGACAACATCTTTTTCTTCTTCAAGAATATCTAGATATACGCGTGAATTTTCAAGGGCATATTTAGATATATTAGATAGTAGATTTTCAAAGATGCGATAGGTTTTATCACCGTCTAAATGGGATAAGATTTCTTTACTTGGGAAATGCTTAATAATATTTAATTGTTTGTTAGCTAATTTGTCTTGGCATTCTGCTAATGTTTGTTCTAGTAAGGCTACAATGTCTAAATCTACTTGATTTAAAGATATATTGCCACTATTTATTTTGCTTACTTCAAATAAATCTTCAATTAAAGTAGTTAGACGATTAGAATATTGTTCAAGTTCTTTAATATATTCTTGTTGTTTAGCTGGATCTTTTTCTTCTTTTAATAGATATACATAATTTTTAATACAAGTTAAAGGGGTTTTTAAGTCGTGAGATACATTGGTTATTAATTCGGTTTTCATATTTTGGGATTTTGTTTCGTCTTCTACGGCTTTTTTTAGACCTATCTTAATATTGTTAAATTCATCTTTTAAAGAATTGAAGATGCCTAAATCATTTTCAATATTGATATTAATATTGCCTTGACTTAATTGCTTGGTTGCATCTAATAATTGGTCATATTGGTTTTTAATGGTATCAGATTTACTTTTGATAAAGAATAGTAACATGAAGATATAGAAGATGAAAATGATAAAGCTTAATGGGAATAATATATTGATGATTAAAATTATTAATCCATTAAATAGGACAAATTTAACTATTTGTTTATTAAATTTATCCTTTAAATCAAATTCACTTAAATCGGTAAATTTATTTTTAAACCATCTTAAGATAGTACCAATAATAGTATTGTATTTTAAGTAATGAACAAAACCATGGGCGAACATATATTTTATGAAGAATACTGTTGAGCTTATTAATAGAATAATGAATATCCACATTAGATAATTGATAACCATTGTGGCATTATTAATAGTTGTTGCATCGATGGTTGTAATAAAATATGGAAGATAACCATTAGTAGTAGCTAGGATGCAGAATACACTTCCTATAAAAGCAATAGGATATAGAATACTATAGATAACTAGTAAAATTCCTAGTTTCCAATTTTTGGTTACTCTAAAATATGGGGATTCTTCTTCGTGTTTAATTGGCCATAATAAGATAAATAATCCTACGGTAATAGCGATAATAGCGAAATAGATTAGACTTACTAGAACAAATATCGATTCATCATTTAAAGTATAATAAGTATTTCCACTTGGTACTAAATCGGCATTTACTTGAAAATTAATAGTAGCATTTGTGGGATAATTAATTGTATAGTGATCATAAATATCATATGCGTTTAAAGTGTTTTGAATGAATGATGGATTATTGTTTAAATAGTCTTGATATTGAGTTAATTCATTGGATAATTGAAATTGCCCTTGGCGTAAAGTAATAGAGCCAGCTATTAGGGTATCATTAAATTGTTTATTATTTTGACTATTTGTTAATGCTTTGCCATTGTATGTGAAATATAGGTTTGGATCTTGTGCATAATTGTTATAGATAGCTTGGGCAGTTTGCTTGATTTCATCTAAAATTTCTTGTTGAATTTGTGGGACAATAGTATCATCGAAAGTAATAATGTCTTGATTGCTTTCTAAAACGATGGCAGAAGCTAGTAGATTGTTCATGTCTTCAACTAAATAGAATTCTTTGTCTTTCATGAAATTTAGTTGGAGTTTTTCTGCTTGATCATAACTATTTATTAAGAAAGTTGGCATTATTAATAATATAATCGTAAAAATAATACTAAATAAAGTCTTACCTTTGTTTTTCATGTTTACTCCTTTTCTATTTTGTACCCAATGCCCCATACGACTTTTAGATATTCAGGTTTACGGGGATTGATTTCAATTTTTTCGCGTAATCTTCGGATGTGTACCATAATAGTTTCGGTATTTATGGCTTGTTCCTGCCATATGTCTTCATATATTTCCTGGGCAGAGAATATTCTGCCTGGATGGCGCATCAATAGTTCTAATATTTGATATTCTTTGGCTGTTAGTCTAATACTTTCATTATTTATATATACTTCTTTAGTATAGGTGTCTAAAGTTAGACCTTTTACTTGTAAAATATGATCATTTTCTTTGCTAGAATTTTTTAATTTTAAAATTTGATCATAACGTCTAATATTAGAATTTATTCTGGCGATTAGTTCCATTGGTTCAAATGGTTTAGTTACATAATCATCGCCGCCAATATTTAAACCAGTTATCTTGTCGATATCTTCGGATTTGGCACTTAAGAATATAATGGGAAAATCATGTTTTTCTCTTACTTTTAAGACCATAGTTATGCCATCCATAATAGGCATCATAATATCGACTACAGCTAGATGTATATCATTATTATTAATGATATCTAGGCCTTCTTGTCCATTGCTTGCTTCAAAGATGTTATATCCTTGATTTTTTAAAAATACTTTTAAAGTTTCACGAATTCCTTTTTCGTCTTCGACTATTAATATGTTATGCATATGCTTATACCTCAATTGATGATTATAGTATAAGGTCAATATCTGAAAAAATACAAAATATAATTCTTAAATTTTTCTAAATTTTGTTAAAAATTTTGCTTTATATACAAATAAGGAATTTTATCAAATAAAAATAATTGACATTGTATAAAAAGTTGTTATAATGCACTAAGCAAGGAAGGTATATTGTAAATTGCAGATAGAAGTTATTCAACATGATTTATTAAGTGATTTGCAAGTGAAAAAAGTAGCTGATTGCACACTTTTTAATGAAGATTTATTAGCTTATAGTTTAGATGATACTAATGTTAAAGTTAGTTTTAATGACGATGAGATATTATTGGTAAATAGATCACCACAAACAATTACGACTATTCATTGTAGAGATAATAAAGGTGAGTGTAATGTTATTTCTAGTGTGGGTGAATTGAGTTTTGATGTTGTGGTGGAGGAATATGATATTAAACCTAATTATATGTTATTAAAATATCGTTTATTAACTAATGGAGAATTGGTGAGTCATTTTCGATATGAGTGGAAGGGTGTTTTAAATGAATCAAATTGAGAACAATTTAAAATTGGCTTTACAAGAAGCTATTAAAAAGAGTTTTGATCTTGATGTTAGTGATATCTTGATTGAAAGACCAAAAGATTTAAATCATGGCGATTATGCTAGTAATGTAGCGATGAAAATATGTAAATTGGCTAAGATGAAACCAGTAGATGTGGCTAATACATTGGTTAGTAATATAAATAAGGAAGCAGCTAGTATTGAAAAGATTGAGGTTGCTGGGCCTGGCTTCATGAATTTCTTTATTTCTAGTAATACTTTGACAACAGTTATTAGTAAAGTATTAGCGGAAAAAGAAAATTATGGTAAGAGTAATGCTGGTAAGGGCATGAAGATAAATGTTGAATATGTAAGTGCTAATCCTACAGGTGATTTGCATCCAGGGCATGCTAGAGGGGCTGCTATGGGCGATAGTATTACCCGTTTGATGAAGATGGCTGGTTATGATGTTACTAGAGAATATTATATTAATGATGCTGGTAATCAAATTCATAATATGGCTAAAAGCTTGCAAGCGCGTTATTTACAAGTTTGTGGGATAGATGCTCAAGTTCCTGAAGATGGATATCATGGTCCTGATTTAGTGGAGATTGCTAAAGAATTATATGCTGAAGTAAAGGATGCATATATTGAGGATAATCAGGCTAATTATGAATTTTTCCGTCAATATGGCTTAAATAAAGAATTAGATAAGTTAAAAGCTGATCTTAAGGCTTTTAATGTTGAATTTGATGTTTGGACTAGTGAAAAGTCTTTATATGATAGAGGCTTGGTTGAAAAGAGTTTAGATACTTTGAAGGCTAATGGTTATACTTATGAAGCTGAAGGTGCTTTGTGGTTAAAGACTACTTTATTTAATGATGATAAAGATCGTGTATTAGTTAAGTCTGATGGTTCTTATACTTATTTGACACCGGATATTGCTTATCATTTGAATAAATTGGATCGTGGTTATGATAAATTAATTGATTTATTAGGTGCAGATCATCATAGCTATATAACGCGTTTAAAG
>CASEWY010000030.1 GCA_949291625.1 uncultured Bacillota bacterium | reverse complement strand
ACAATAAGATCATAATCACGCTTTTTATCAATTAACTTTTTAATATTATCCACAATACCCATGATTTTTTCATCATGTAAGGCTCCTTCTTTCACAAAGCCATTTACCATATCTACTATAATTATTTTCTTTTTCATAACTAGCCCTCTATTAATCCATGTTCCAAACAATAATAATAAATACCATCTTCTTGCACATCTTTACAAACTTCTGTCGCAATAGCTTTTAATTTATCCGAACCATTAGCCATCGCAATACCTGTGCCAACAGCTTCTAACATTTCAATATCATTATTGCCATCACCAAAAGCAATCGCCTGACTCTTATCCAAATTATAATATTCAAGCATCTTACTAATCGCAATACCTTTTCCACCATTACTTGGAATAATATCAACAGCCCTATGCCACCATGCAGCTAGCTTTGCTCCTTTGACATCTTGCATAATCAATGGATATTCTTCTTCATATCCACCCATCATAATTTGATAAATATCTTCATTTAACATCGCTTCAAAATCATCAGATACATGTATTTCATCTTGAGAAAATTTAAAATAATCTTCTAAATCTTTATCCATTCCATTAATAGCCAAATTTTCATGCGTTGCAATACATACAGGACGATTAATCTTATTTGCATTATCAATTATTTTTAATACTTCATCATGTTCTATAGGATTACTAAAAATAACCCCATTCTTATCAAAACAATAAGACCCATTAAAAGTAACATAAGCATCAAATTCAATTTCGGGAAAACTAGGTAAAGCCATAGGCGATCTACCAGTAGCTATACAAAGCATAACACCTTTTTTTCTAAGTTCCAATAAAGCCTCTACCACCTTTTCACTCAAATGTTTCTCATGAAATTTTAATAATGTTCCATCAATATCAAAAAATGCAATTTTAATATTATTCATGCTTTTTCTCCTTTAGATATCATTGGCAAAAAATGTCTTATTAATATTCTTACCTAAATTATAAACTAATAAAATATAAGAATAAAATATTTATTTTTTAAAAGTTTTTTACATCTTGAATGACTTAGTCCGATGTCTTACTCGGTATTTATTTTATCTCATCTCTAGGTTTAATATAGTAAATTGCTTATATATAATTACACTGATAAAGCTTAAATATAAAGCACGAATTCAATGTTATATTTATATTCATTATTCATATTAATTAATTTTTGTGACTAATAATTCCAATAATAATAAAAAAGTGATAGGAGGTTTTCAATTGAGTAAAATAATTAAAAATAACGATAAATACTTAAAATGGATAAAAGAATTATCCACGAGATGTCGCAAAAGTCAGATAAAAGCTGTTACAAAAGTAAGCAAAGAAATGTTACTTTTTTATTGGTCTGTTGGACATGATATTTGTGAAAAATACAATGAAAATATATATGGCAAATCATTTTACAAAAAATTAAGTTTGGACTTACAAAAATAGTTACCAGATGTAAAGTCATTTTCAGTAACGAATTTAAAATATATGAAATAATTTTACGACATGTATCATAATCCAAATCACATCAAAGTTCTTGATGATTCCACACAGAAGATTCGTCAACAAGCTGTTGACGATTGCATATTTTTGATTCCATGGGGACACCACATTCAAATTCTAACTAAATGTAAAGGCAACAAAGATAAAGCATTATTTTTTGTGAAAAAAGTTTATAAAAATAACTGGTCAAGAGCTGTTCTCATAAATTTTTTAGATACTGAGCTATTTGAAAGAGAAGGAAAAGCAATTACTAATTTTGAAAAGGCTCTTCCAGATATCGGAAGTGATTTAGCAAAAGAAATAACCAAAGACCCTTATAATTTTGATTTTCTTACTCTTAGAGAAGGATATGATGAAAAAGATCTTAAAGATGCACTTATAAACAATATCCAGAAATTCCTTCTAGAATTAGGTAAAGGATTTGCTTTTGTTGGAAGAGAGTATCGTCTAATTGTAGGAGAAACAGAGCAGTTTATTGATATGTTGTTTTATAATATACAGAAACATTGTTATGTAGTAATTTAAATTAAAACCAGAGCTCTTGAAGCTGGTGATATGGGACAATTAAGCACTTATATTGCTGCAACAGATAACATCTTACGTGGTGCAAATGACATTCCAACGATTAGACTATTAATATGCAAAACGAAAGATAACGTATTAGCACTATATATGCGATAAATCCATTTTAAAAGCACGTTTTTAGCTATCATCTAGCCTCTAAAACGTGCTGTTTTTATTGCTTTAAACATTTTTGAGGACATTTTTCCTCATGTTATTTTATACTACTTTTTTCTACAACCTCATCCATTTTTAGAGCACCCGTATTCTATTATTCAGCTCAAAATTTACTTGGCGAATAACGAATTGTCACCACAATTACGATTTTATTTGCTTCGTCAATCCGAAAAACAGCAGTGTAATTTTCTACAAAAAACTGTCGGTATCCCCGATTGGCATAAGCCCCTTGTTTCCGTTCTGGGCAACGGAAGGGCATTGTCTCCAACGACAGGATGGCACCCTCGATTCGGTCCACCAGATTAAGAGCCGTCCCCGGCTCCAACAGTGTATGGGAGATATAATCATAGATGCCATCCAAATCCCTCAGTGCCCGACTCATCAGTTTGACGCTGTATTTATCCAAAATGCTTCCTCCTTAAAGAAGCTAGCGCCTCCCTTGCGTCATGAAGTTGCTTGTTTCGCCCAAACTCAGTCTCTGCTTCTGAAATCGCGGAATCCATCGCTATATTTTCCACCATCAATTCATAGGTTTCGATACTCATCACCACTAAATCGCCATATCCATTCTTTGTAATGAATACTGGTTCCTTGCGTGCATGGCAAATTTCCGAAATCTCATTGGTGTTTCGAAGATCTGTAATAGGTCTAATCTGCGGCATATACTCGCCCCCTTCTTTTGCATATTATTATATCATAATTATGTGCAATTATATAGTTGCTAATGAAAGTAATATTATAAGAATTCGTTACCAACCATCGAAGAAATTGAACAAGAATTAAAAGATTGAAAAAGAGCTATGTAAGCTCTGATTATTCATCATAAAGTTTTACATAGCCTCTTTTAAACTATTCTTCATTTCTACTTCTAATAATTAAGTAAATTACAACACCTGCTATCACAACACCAATACCACCAATTATCCACCAGATAAAGCCAAAATTACTCTCTTTTTCAACTTCTACTTCAGGAGTAGTTTCAACTGTAGCACTAGGTGTAGGTGAAGGTGTAAAAGTTTCCTCTGGCTCACTTGTTTCTTCTACTTCTTCTGTTTCAATAGGTTCCAAAGTAGAAGTTGTAGGTTTAGGAGAATTAACTACAGCAGAAGTAGTTGGTTTAGGTTTTACAACACAATCAGGAGCATCATAAATCAAATTACCCCATCTATCAAAAACATCTCCACATTCATTTCTAGTAAATGGGCCTCCATCGTCATAAGGTGTAGGTGAAGGTGAAGAAGTAGTAGTACAAGACAACTTAGCAATTTCAATATCCTTAGTCGTACTATAATCTTTACCATTAAATACTACCTTAGCAATATATGTTCTAACACCAGTAGCATCACAAGTAGCATCCTTAGTTATCTTTGAAGACATGATGCCAGATAATTGTTGACTATCATCACCATTTTTACACTTAAATGTAGCAACTGCTTGGGTATCACTAGTCCATGACCAACTAGGTTCACCATAACTATGTCCACTAGCTTTTACAACCGTATCAGCTAATTTTATTTCTGTAGTACCTGTAGCATCTTTAAATAATTTTCCACAACTATCACATTTGTAATATTCAATATTTCCTTCAGTAGTACAAGTAGCACTCTTAGCTTCAACCTTAGTTAACTTATGTTCAACTTTAAACTTAACGCTAACACTATTACTAACATTTTCAATATTAGTTTTAATATTTATTTCCTCTTCATAATTACCAACAGGCAAATTACCATTAGGAACTATACTTAATATCACTATATCACCAGGCGCTAACGAAGCTTTCCCATCAACAAATCCATCTACAGCACTAATAGTATAGTTATTAGATGTCGGCAATGAAACTTCGATATTTCGATTACTATCATTAATTATTTTAACTGTCTTTGCTTCTGGTATTTCATAATTAGGACACAAAGTACCAAAATCTAATTCACTATTATCAACAGTTATTTTATAATTAGGAGCTTCATTTATATGAAGAGTAAAATGTTTTCTATGACTTCCAGCATCATTATATGCTACAAGGGTAAATTTATAATCTCCAGCACTTGTAGGAGTTCCGCTAAATAAACCATCCTCAGATATTGATAACCAACTCATGTTTAAATTCCGATTTTCAAATGCCCAATCTGTGATATTGCCTGAGGTATTTATTTGCATACTATATGCTTTACCAACTTCACCATCATTTAATGCTTCTGTGGTAATTGTTGGTGGCATTCTATCAATACCAGTGGTTGGTAATGTTCCATAATTATCAATTTTATGATTATTTACTATCTCACCATTTCCTTCAATAGCAATCGTACCATAATTAATAACACTCACACCATCATTAATAGTCAAAGTAGCACCATCAGCTACGGTCCATGTTTCATTATCATCAATTATAGGATTACTATTATTAGCATCTTTATTTATCTCATTCTCGCCATAATAAATAGTATTATTTCCTTCTTTAATTATGCCGTTACTTCCTGAACTTGGTATTAATTCTTTTTGATTAATACCATAAACAATACCGCCTTCACCTGGTACATTAATTCTTGCATTATTATTTAAAGTAAAGGTTGGTTTTCCTTCAGTTGCTACACTTGGCCAATCTAAAAGAATTGCGTTATTTGAACTAGTAGTAAAATTACTACCATCCATTATTAAATTACTTGATGCATTGG
>CASEWY010000029.1 GCA_949291625.1 uncultured Bacillota bacterium | reverse complement strand
AGCCAAAATTTTATGCATTGGATATGTTTCCATATCCTTCTGGTGTAGGTTTGCATGCTGGACATCCTGAAGGATATACAGCAACTGATATTGTTTGCCGAATGAAAAGAATGCAAGGCTATAATGTTTTACATCCAATGGGATTTGATTCTTTTGGCTTGCCAGCTGAGCAATATGCAATTCAAACTGGAAATCATCCCGAGACTTTTACTTTAAGAAATATTGAAACATTTAAACAACAATTGAAAATGCTAGGTTTTTCTTTTGATTGGTCTAAAGAAATTAGTACTTGTGATCCTTCATATTATAAATGGACACAATGGATCTTTAAACAATTGTATAATGATGGATTGGCTAAATATGTTGATGTGCCTGTAAACTGGTGTGAAGAATTACAGACGGTTTTAGCTAATGATGAGGTCATTAATGGTAAAAGTGAAAGAGGCGGATATCCTGTTGTTCGTAAAAATATGAAACAATGGGTAATTGATATTTGTAAATATGCGGATAAATTATTAGAAAATTTAGATGAGATAGATTGGCCAGAAAGTACTAAAGAGATTCAAAGAAATTGGATTGGACGTTCTTATGGTGCTCATGTTGAATTTAAAGTAGATGGTTATGATGATAAGTTTACGGTATTTACAACTAGATGTGATACTTTATTTGGTGCAACATATTGCGTATTAGCCCCTGAGCATGAATTAGTTAAAAAGATTACAACCAGTGATCAAAAAGAAGCAGTTAGTAAATATTGTCAAGAATGTGCTTGTAAATCAGAATTTGAAAGAACGGAATTGAATAAAACTAAAACGGGAGCATTTACAGGAGCATACGCGATAAATCCGGTTAATAATAAGAAGATTCCAATTTGGATTAGTGATTATGTTTTAGCAAGCTATGGAACAGGGGCAATCATGGCTGTTCCTGCTCATGATGAAAGAGACTATGAGTTTGCGAAAAAATTTGGTATCGAAATTATTCCTGTATTAGAAGGTGGAGATATCACTAAAGAGGCTTATACCCAAGATGGTCCTCATATTAATTCAGAATTTTTAAATGGTATGGGTAAAGAAGAAGCTATTGAAACGATGATTAAATGGCTTGAAGAACATAAATGTGGATCTAAAAAAGTTAACTATCGTTTAAGAGAATGGATATTTGCTCGTCAACGTTATTGGGGTGAACCTATTCCAATCGTACATTTAGAAGATGGAACTAGCGTAGCTTTAGAAGATGATGAATTACCATTAGTTTTACCTGAATTAGAAGATTATCGTCCTACACCTTTAGGTTCTCCATTAGAGAAAGCTACTGATTGGGTAAATATTGAATATCATGGTCAAAAAGGTAAACGTGAGACTAATACAATGCCAGGCTCTGCTGGAAGTTCTTGGTATTATTTAAGATATATTGATCCTAAAAATGATAAGATGTTTGCTGAGCCTGAATTGTTGAAACATTGGATGCCAGTTGATTTATATGTTGGTGGACCAGAACATGCAGTTGGACACTTATTATATTCTAGAATGTGGAATAATTATCTTTATGATAAAGGTTTAGTATTTACTAAGGAACCTTTCAAAAAATTAGTTCATCAAGGATATATACTTGGAGCTAATGGTATTAAAATGGGTAAAAGATATCCTGAATTTGTAGTTAATCCTAATGATATAACTAAGCAATATGGAGCAGATACTTTAAGAGTTTATGAGATGTTTATGGGCCCATTAGAGGCTGATAAACCATGGTCTACTCAAGGTGTTGAGGGTACTAGACGTTGGCTTGATCGTGTTTATCGTTTATTTATGGAAATGGATAAACTTACTGATGAAAATGATGGCAAATTAGATTTTGTTTATAATCAAACTGTTAAAAAAGTTACTGAAGATATCGAGAGTTTGAATCTAAATACGGCTATTAGTCAAATGATGATATTTATCAATGAATGTTATAAACAAGATAAAATTTATCGTGAATATGCTATTAATTTTATTAAAATGTTTAGTTGTTTTGCTCCACATTTAGGTGAAGAAATGTATAATGCTTTAACTAATGAAGATACAGTAGCTTATGCTTTATGGCCTACATATGATGAAAAGAAATTAGAAGTAGCTACTATTGAAATAGTAGTTCAAGTTAATGGTAAGATGCGTGGTAAATTAAATGTTGCGAAAGATTTACCAGCTCAAGAACTTGAAAAAATGGCTTGTGAATTAGATAATGTTAAAGCTCACTTAAGTGATAAACAAATTGTTAAAGTTATTACTATTCCAAATAAAATAGTTAATATTGTTGTAAAATAGTGCTTTTGCACTATTTTTTTAGCAATTAAATATAAATATGATATAATTTTCTGGGTGAAAAAATGAGTTTTAAGATTACGATAGAACAATTTGAAGGTCCTTTGGATTTAATGCTACATCTCATCAAAGAAAATAAATTAGATTTATTTGACTTAGATATAAGTATACTAACTGATCAATATTTAGCTTATTTAAATCAAATGCAAGATATGCATTTAGAAATTGCTAGTGAATATATGGTCGAATTAGCAAGCTTAATCGAATATAAAAGTAAAAAACTTTTGCCTAAAGAAGATAGTCAATTAGATGATGAGTATGAAGAGGATCCAAAAGAGCGTTTAGTTGCTAGATTATTAGAATATCAACAATATAAAGAAGTGACTAAACAATTAGAAAAGCTTTATCTTTTAAGACAACAGTCTTATAGTAAACCTTTATCCATTGAAACAGAAGAATGGATTCAACAATCACCCGATGTTAAATTTGAAGGCACGCCATATGATTTAGTTAAGGCTATGAATAAGGTACTAAGAAGATTTCAATTATCTAAACCTTTAGAAACTAAATATACGCGTAAAGAAATATCAATGGAGGAAAGAAGCTTGCAGATAAAAGCTAGATTAGCTTCTTTACCTAAAGTATTTACTTTTGATACTTTAATAGACGATTGTGAAGATCAAATTAGTGTAATTGTAACCTTTTTAGCTATATTGGATTTAGCACGACTTCATATTTTAACATTTACTACAGATGATAAAGACAATATATATTTTCAAAGGGGATAGAATAGATGGATAATAAACAAGTTATTTCTATTTTAGAAGGATTATTATTTATATGTGGTGATGAAGGACTTAGTTTACAAGATGCTAGTGCTATATTAGAAATTAATACTGAAGAGTGTGAAAAGTATTTTGATGAGCTACAAGCATATTATTTACAAGATGATAGAGGTATAGAGATTGAACGTTATAATGATAATTATAAGTTTTTATCAAAAGCTAAAATTCATCCTTATGCCAAGAAATTATTTACTAATAATAAAACTAGTAGTTTAAGTCAATCAGCTTTAGAAACCCTAGCTATTATCGCATATAAACAACCGATAACTCGTGTCGAAATTGAAGAATTACGTGGAGTTGGTGCTGATATGATGCTAAGAAAACTTTTAGCTAGAAATTTAATTAAAGAAGTAGGACGTAGTGAGGCAGCAGGTAGACCAATTTTATATGAAGTTACCGATGAATTTTTAGATAACTTTAAATTATTGAGTTTAGATGAATTACCAGAATTACCAGACTATGGAAAAGATGAAGAAAATGAAGAATTATATGATTAAATTTATTTTAACTTTGAGCTTGCTTTTGTTGGGTGGATGTCAAAGCACTAAAACTAGTGCTGCTACCATGCAAACATATGATGTTAGTTGTTTTAAACTTACATCTTATGATTATAGTGTGCCAGTTCCAGCTAATGATAGAGTAGATGCTAGTTATTATGATGATGCTATATTTGTTGGTGATTCGCGTATGGGTTCTTTGTCGTTATATGGAACTCATGAAAATCAAGAAGTATATTATATTGAGGGTCTTTTTTTGAATAAGGTTGCAATTACGCAATTACCTGATGGAGATACAATTGTAGATAAAATCAACGCATCTGATAAACATAATTTATATTTAATGTTTGGGTTGAATGAAATAGGTTGGAATGACTATCAACTTTTTGTTGATCAATATGATGCATTTATTAAGCAAATTAAACAAAGTAAGCCAGATATGAATATTTATGTTTTCTTATTATATACACCAGATCATACTTCAACTTTTAGTAGCGATGAAATTGTTGATGTAATTAATGAAGATAATATTATGCTTAAAAAGATGTGCTATGATAATCAAGTATATTGTTTAGATATTGAACCATATTTTGCTTTAAATAGTAATAAAATTGATGATTCTTTGGCTTTTGATGGCATTCATTTTAATGTTGATGGAGTAAAATTGTTAGAAGAATTTATTGAATATCATGTAGTTAAGGAGAATGATTATGTTAAAGAAGTTTGTAATTAGTTTAATGATTTTGTTAACCTTAGTTGCTTGTTCAAATAGTACACAAACTGATGAATTAACAGCTAAAGGTTTATATGATGAACTTTGTGCTAATATTACTTTTGATGGTACTGAGCTTACCGTAGAACAAGCTTCTAGCATCTTATTTTTAGATGAAAATGCTAGTGAAGTTTATGCTTATATCGCAAATGATTTAACTAGTAATATTATAGCCGTAGTTAAAACTAGTAGTACTATTTCTACTATTGATAATCTTAATCAATATATCGCATCAATTAATCAAACAGCGATGAATTATAGCCCTGAAGAATTAGAAAAGATTGATAATGCATTTTTAAAAGCATTGAATAATGAAATCGTTGTATTTGTTATTTGTGATGATATTACCGCGGTAGAACGCGTAATTAATTAAAAATATATTTGCATTTACATGGGTAATTAGATATCATATTCGTGTAAATTATCTTGTATAAATGTTTATTTTTGGCAAACATGTTTCTACCCACAAGCCTATTGTGGACTACAAGAAGTGCAAGGTTTTTTACATATCAGTTTCTGATATGTTTTTTAATTTA
>CASEWY010000028.1 GCA_949291625.1 uncultured Bacillota bacterium | reverse complement strand
GAATATTTTAGAGATGAAGAAGGTCAGGATGTATTATTATTTATCGATAATATCTTCCGTTTTACCCAAGCAGGTAGTGAAGTTAGTGCCTTGTTAGGACGTATGCCTAGTGCGGTTGGTTATCAACCTACTTTGGCTACGGAGATGGGTCAATTACAAGAGCGTATTACTTCGACGAATAGAGGTTCAATTACTTCCGTTCAAGCTATTTATGTACCAGCTGATGACTTGACAGACCCAGCACCAGCTACAACCTTTACCCATTTGGATGCAAAGACGGTATTGGATCGAAGCATTGCGGCTTTAGGTATTTATCCCGCTGTTGATCCGCTAGAATCTAGTTCGAGAATCTTAGATCCATTAGTTGTTGGTGAAGAACATTATGCAGTAGCCCAAGGTGTTATTCAAATATTGCAAAAGTATAAAGAATTACAAGATATCATTGCGATATTAGGTATGGATGAGCTTAGTGAAGAAGATAAGATTGCGGTTAATAGAGCGCGTAGAATTCGTAATTTCTTGTCTCAACCATTTAATGTTGCCCAACAATTTAGTGGTATTGAAGGTAAATATGTTAGCTTAAAGGATACTATTCGTAGTTTTAAAGCTATTTTAGATGGTAAATATGATGATTTGCCTGAACAAGCATTTATGTTTGTTTCAACAATTGAGGAAGCCGAAGCTAAAGCTAAGGAGCTATTATGATGATTCATTGTAAGATCGTTACACCTAATGGTACTTATGCCTCATTGGATACGAAAATATTAAATGTCGTAACTACTGATGGCCAGCGGGGAATATTGCCCAATCATATGCCATTAGTAACGACTTTAGCTATTGGCATGATGACTACCGAAGAAGCTGATGGTCGTAAATATTATGCCATAAGTCAAGGATTGTTACATTTTGCGAATAATGTGGCAACCATTCTTGTTGATAGTATTGAGAGTCAACATGAAATTGATGTAGATAGGGCTTTAGCGGCAAAAGAAAGAGCTTTAGGATATTTGAATTCTAGTGATCCAAATATTGATTATAAAAGAGCGGAGATAGCTTTGAAAAAAGCTATTAATCGCTTAAAGGTAAAAGAATATGGATCTTAATTTTATAAAGAATTTTTTGATATATATTATTTCTTTTACTTTAGCAATGTTTGCTTTGCAAAGTGTGAATTATGAGAAATTTATTAAAAAAGGTAGGGTAATTGAAGCTCAATTGCTTTATATCTTAATTGCGATGGCTTTGGGTTATTTGATTGCTCAATTTGTACAAGGAATCATTGGTTAGATGTCCGCATGGACATCTTTTTTTGATGGTGTTATAGTTAAAAGGGGAAATTTATGAGTCAAAAGAAAATTCAAATGTCGGAGTCCTTTGGTTTAGCTATATTATTAGCGATTGTTGGAGGCTTCTTGGATGCTTATACATATATATGTCGTGATCATGTATTTGCAAATGCGCAAACAGGTAATATTGTACAAGTGGGCATTACTTTAGCTAATGGTAATTGGTTAGGTACTTTGCGTTATATTATTCCAATTTTATCCTTTTTTATTGGGGTATTATTGGTTATGTATGTGCGTGATCATAATCGTACACCACTTCATTGGCGCCAATTGATATTAGTGGCTGAAAGTATCATCTTTTTAATTGTGGCTTTTTTGCCAATTGATAAAGATCTTAATATGTTGGCTAATATTTTAGTTTCCTTTAGTTGTGCTTTACAGGCTGAGACCTTTAGTAAAGTATTGGGTAAGCCTTTTTCTTCGGTAATGTGTACAGGAAATTTAAAAAGTGGAACTGAACATTTATATCATGCATTAAAAGATCATGATTATGGTAGATTATATAAAGTAAAAGATTATTTTTTAGTTATCTTATTTTTTATCATTGGGGCTTTTTTAGGTACTATGCTTACAAGCATTATGCAAGAAAAGAGTATTTTATTGACGCTTATTGTGATGGTTGGGGCAATCTTTATTATGTTTAAGGAAAACTAAGAATTGATATTTTTTAAAGAAGGCTAATATGTTATAATAATAAAAGTTTAGAAAGGTGGTACAAAATGAATTTAATTGAAGGCGCATTTCCTTTTTTTGTTCTACCTTTTGTTTTATGTTTAATATTAGTACCTCTTTGTAAAAAAATAGGCTTTAATTTAGGAGTCTATGCTCAAGAAAATAATCGTACGGTGCATCATGGTAAGATTGTTAGAATGGGTGGGGTTGCCATATTTGTAGCTTTTATGATTTCCATGGCAGTATTTGTTAAGGCAGATACAACTTTAAATTCTATCTTAATAGGGGGAGCAGTAGTATTTGCTGGGGGTATCATCGATGATATCTATGATTTAAAGCCTATTTATAAATTATTATTTGAAATTGTTGGCGCTTTGATTGCTTTAATTGGTGGTCAGCTTTATATTCAAACATTCTATTTGCCATTTGGTATTGAATTTAATAATTTAATATTTAATTTTTTAATATCTTTTATTTGGATTGTTGGTATTACTAATGCGATAAATTTAATTGATGGACTTGATGGTTTATCTAGTGGTATTAGTTTTATTGTTTGTTGTGTTATTGGTTTATTAGGCTT
>CASEWY010000027.1 GCA_949291625.1 uncultured Bacillota bacterium | reverse complement strand
AATAAAGATGCTTTGATTTGTGTAGTTGGTTGTTATGTGCAAATTGATATCGATAATTTACAAAAAGATGATCATATTGATATTTTAATTGGTAGCAAATATAAAGATAAATTAGTTGATTATATTGAAAGATATGAAAATGAACAAATGAACATGGTAGAATCATTAAACAATGTTCCATTTGAAAAATTAATTGTTGATAGTTTTGAACATCAAACTAGGGCTTATTTAAAAATTCAAGATGGCTGTAATCAATATTGTAGCTATTGTATCATTCCATATGCTAGAGGACATGAGCGCAGTATGAATCCACAAGAAGCAGTCAATGAAGCTAAATTATTAAGTATTCATCATAAAGAAATTGTTTTAACAGGTATTCATACAGGTAGATATGGTAGAGAATATGGTGTTTCTTTAGCTAAATTAATCAAAATGATTTTAGCTGAATGCCCGCAAATTAATAGAATAAGAATATCTAGTATTGAAATTACGGAAATTGATGATGAATTAATTGAATTGATAAAAAATGATTCTAGGGTAGCAGCTCATTTGCATATTCCTTTACAATCAGGTGATGATCGTACCTTAAAAAGAATGAATCGTCCTTATACTTGTGAAGATTTCTTTAATAAAATTACTTATATTAGAGAACAGATTCCTTTTATTTCCATTAGTACGGATTTAATTGTTGGATTTGTGCAAGAAAGCGAAGAAGAGTTTGCTCATACATATGAATTTTTAAAAAAATGTGCATTTAGTTTTATTCATGTATTTCCTTTTGCTTCTAAAAAAGGAACAAAGGCTTATAATATGAGTGGTCATATAGATAATGCTACTAAGAAGATTCGTAGTAATCAATGTTTAGCTTTGTCAAAAGATTTAAATTATGTATTTGCTAGCAAATTTATTAATCAAGAAGTTGAAGTTTTAGTTGAAGGCAATGATGAAAATTATTCTTTTGGCTATACTAGTGAATATATCTATGTATATATTGATGAAAAGATTACGCCTAATACGATGGTTAAGGCAATTATTACATCTATTGACAAAGATAGAGTCTATGCTAAGAAGGTGGAATAAATGAAATTAAATGAATTATTTGATAATGTAAAAGACATTGAAATTGATAATCTAATGGCAGATAGCCGCAAAAAACGTAAGAATTCGATGTTTTTCTGTATTAAGGGAATTATGTTTGATGGACATAATTTCGTTGAACAGGCTATCGAAAATGGGGCTATAGTTATTGTACATAGTGATGATATTGCCTATAAGCATAAAGATGTTACTTATATTAAGGTTAAAGATGTCATGAAGGTTTATAATCAGGTTGCGGATTATTTTTATGGACAACCTTCTAAAAAGCTATTGATGTATGGAGTAACTGGTACTAATGGTAAGACTAGTATTACGACCATGATTAAACAACTTTCTTGCGAAAAAGTTCCTTGCGGATATATTGGAACCATAGGAATTGAATATGGAAATGTTAGACTAGAACCAACCTTAACAACCCCAGAAATCGACCTTTTACAAAGTACTTTACAGGAAATGTGTGAAGCAGGAATAAAAGCTTGTGCAATGGAAGTTAGTAGCATAGGCATTGAACAACATCGTGTTGATGGCATAGATTTTGATGTTGCGATATTTACTAATTTAACTCATGATCATTTAGATTATCATGGAGCGATGGACAATTATTTTCATGCCAAAAAAATACTATTTGATAATTTAAAACCTACAGCTATTGCTATAACCAATGTTGATGATGAATATGGTATGAAAATTGTACAAGATACCAAAGCTAAGATAGTTACAGTGGGAATTAATAATTTAGCTGATTATCAAGCAATTTCTTTACAAATTAAAAAAGATGGTATTATCTTTACATTACGTTGCTATGGTAATGACTATCGTATTCAAACTAATTTGGTGGCTATGTTCAATATTTATAATCTTTTACAAGTAATTGCTGCCTTACATGAAACAGGTATGGATATGGAATGCATTATTGCTAATGTAAATCATATTGAGCAAATAAAGGGTAGAATGGAAAGAATTGATGAAGGACAACCATTTAATGTTATCGTCGATTTCGCTCATACTCCTGATGGAATTAAGCAAGTTTGTGAGTATGCGGCTAAAATTACTCCAAAAGAAAATCGAATTATTGCGGTTTTTGGCTCAGCAGGTAAGCGTGATATTAAAAAACGTCCTATTTTTGGCGAGATAGCTGACCATTATTGTGATATGATAATCTTGACTGAGGATGATCCACGTGATGAAGAAATTGGCGATATTGCCAATCAGATAGCTGCAGGAATAAAGAAGACTAATTATATCATTATAGAAAATAGATTTGATGCTATTCGTCAAGCAATTGAAATGGTGAATGTTGATGATACTATCTTAATATTGGGAAAAGGTGATGAAGACTTTATATATCGTGATTTTGGAAAAGAGAAATATTTAGGCGATGATAAAGTTGCAAGAATGTGTATACATAAATATTATTTTCAGGAGGATGAAGAAAATGTTGAATAAATATATTGATCACACTTTATTAAAAGCTGATGCAACAAAAGAAGCTATTATAAAATTATGTAATGAAGCAAAAGAATATAATTTTAAGACAGTATGTGTAAATCCTTGTTGGATTGGAGAATGTGTCAAACAATTGAAAGATTCAGATGTAAAAGTTTGTACGGTTGTTGGCTTCCCACTTGGGGCTATGACTTCAGCTGCTAAAGCTTATGAGGCTAAACAAGCTATTGAATTAGGTGCTGATGAAGTAGATATGGTTATTAATATTGGTCGTTTGAAGGATAATGATTTAGACTATGTTACTAAAGATATTCAAATGGTCAAAGAAGCATGTGGAAATCATGTTTTAAAAGTAATTATTGAAACATGCTTATTGTCTGATGAAGAAAAGCTTAAAGCTTGTGATTGTATCAAGGCAGCTAATGCTGATTTTGTTAAAACTTCAACAGGTTTTAGTTTACATGGTGCAACTGTTGAAGATGTAGCATTATTAAAAAATTATGTTAAAGATAGTTTGAAAGTTAAAGCAGCTGGTGGTGTTAAAACTACTGAAGATTTACATAAAATGATTGAAGCTGGAGCAGATCGCATTGGTACAAGTAGTGGTACCTCTTTGATAAATAAATAAAAATTAGCTTATAATACTATATTTTCTTGCATTTTTAATAAGTGTTTGCTAAACTATTAATGTATGTTTCGTAAGGGGGTGTAAAGAAGATGCCAAGAGTAGTTCTAAAGGAAAACGAAGGTTTGGATGATGCATTGCGTCGTTTTAAGCGTCAAGTTTCACGTAACGGTACCCTTGCTGAAGCTCGTAAAAGAGAATTTTATGTAAAACCAGGCGTACGTCGTAAACTTAAATCTGAAGCAGCAAGAAAAGCTAGAAGAGGAAAATAATTAAACTAAATAACCATCGATGAATAATCGATGGTTTTTATAGTTTGCGCGTCATGGGCGCACTCTAACGGGTGAAAGTCCC
>CASEWY010000026.1 GCA_949291625.1 uncultured Bacillota bacterium | reverse complement strand
GAACACAGAAGTTAAGCATTTCATCGGCGAATATAGCTATGCTTGCCATAGTGAAACTAGCAAGTTGCCAGGTTATTTTTTCCACCATTTATTTCTTGGTGGATTTTTTTATTTAGTATCCCTATAATATTATCGAGGTATTTTTTATGGAAATTATTGTAAATTCATTAAATGAAACAAATAAATTAGGTCTTCATCTAGGTTCGTTATTAGATAATCCCAGTTTAGTTACTTTAGAAGGTGATTTAGGTGCGGGAAAGACTACTTTTACTAAAGCAATTGCGAAAGGTTTAGGTATTACTAAAACTATTAGTTCTCCTACTTTTACAATTTTAAAAAGTTATGAAGGTAAATATCGTTTACATCATATTGATGCTTATCGTTTAGAAGGTACTAGTCAAGATTTGGGATTTGAAGAATTATTTGATGATGATATTTGTGTTATAGAATGGGCAAAATTCATTGAAGATTTTTTACCTAAAGAGCGTTTAGAAATTACAATTAGACGTTTAGAAGAAAATTCAAGATTATTTATTTTCAAGCCAATAGGTTTAAAATATGAAAAAATAGTAAAGGAGCTTTTAAAATGATTACATTGGCACTGGATACAAGTCATAAATATTTAGCTGTAGCTTTAATAGATTCTAATAATAAACTTATTGATGGTATCTCAAGTTACTGTCCAAAAAAACAATCAGAATATATATTGGTTGAGATTGATAACCTTTGTAAAAAAAATAATATTAAACCTTTAGATATTAGTTCTGTAGTAATTACCAATGGGCCAGGTAGTTATACTGGAGTTAGAATTGCGATGACTGTTGCAAAGGTTATTTGTTCATTACGTAATATTCCTTTATATACTATAAGTTCTATCGAATTGTTATCGCAAGATAATTGTTTAGTCGTGATGGATGCTAGAGGTAATAGAGCTTATTATGGCAAATTTTTAAATGGTAAACTAGTTGATAATATTAAAGTAGATTATCTTGATAATATAAAAAATATTCGTGAAAATTTACCAATTATAGGAGATGCTAGTTTATTTGATGAACAAGATAATTATCCTGATTTTTGTCAAAAATTTATAGAACATCGTAATCTATGGCATCTTGAAGATAATGTTCATACTGTTGTACCTATTTATTTAAAAGATTCTGATAGCTATATGGTAAAAAAATGATAAAACAAATGAAAGTTGAACATCTTGAAGATGTATGTCGTTTAGAAGATATTTTATTTACTTCAGCTTGGCATTATAAAGATTTTTTATATGAATTAAATGAAAATCCTTATAGTAATTATTTTGTATATTTTGTAGATGATAAGATTGTTGGCTATATTGGTGAATGGATTACTTTTGAACAAGCGCAAATTACTACTTTAGGAGTAGATCCGCAATATCAAAGACAAAATATTGCCACAAAATTATTAAATCATGCCATAAAGGTAGCGGAAAGCAATCAATGTGAAATAATGAGTTTAGAAGTTAGAATTTCAAATATAAAAGCTTTAAATCTTTATAAAAAGTTAGGCTTTGAAATTGTAAATATAAGGAAAGGTTATTATCAAGATAATCATGAAGATGCATACTTGATGATAAAACCGTTGGGAGGTAATTTATGACACAAATTATTTTAGCAATTGAATCTAGTTGTGATGAAACAGCTTGTGCAATTGTAAAAGATGGAAAAGAAATATTATCAAATGTTGTTTCTTCACAGATAAATATTCATAAGTTATATGGGGGAGTTGTTCCTGAGGTAGCTAGTAGAATTCATGTTGAAAATATTTCCTGTGTAATTTGTGAAGCTATTGAAAAAGCTAATATTACTATGGATGATGTAGATGCGATTGCGTTTACTCAAGGGCCTGGTTTAATAGGTTCATTACATGTGGGTGTGCAAGCTGCAAAAACGATTAGTTGGTTATATAATAAACCGATGATTCCATTGCATCATATTATGGGACATATATACGCAAATAACTTTATATGTGATATGCAATTTCCATTACTAGCATTAGTTGTTAGTGGTGGACATACCGAAATTGTTTATATGAAGGATGAATTTAGTTTTGATATTATTGGTACAACCCAAGATGATGCAATTGGTGAAGCTTATGATAAAGTTGCAAGAGTATTAGGTTTAGGATATCCTGGAGGACCAGCAATTGATAAATTAGCTAAAGAAGGTAAAAAACATTATGATTTACCATTGCCTAAGGTAGATACACTATATGATTTTTCTTTTTCCGGATTAAAAAGTGCTGTATTACAATTGATTCAGAAAGAAGAAAAGAAAGGCAATGAAATAAATAAAGCGGATGTTGCTTATGCTTTTCAAGAAGTAGCCTTAAAATCATTAATTTCTAAGCTAATGAAAGCAGTAGAAAATTATGATGTAAAACAAGTTTTATTAGCTGGTGGGGTTGCGGCAAATTCGCGATTAAGAGAAATTATTACAGAAAAGATGAAAGAGTATCCAAATATTTTATTAACGATACCACCACTATGGTGTTGTACTGATAATGCAGCGATGATTGGTGCTGCTGCAAATGTAGCAATTAAATATTTAAAAACATATGATTTAAGTTTAAGTGCTATGCCAAGTAAAGAAATGGGATAGTTAAACAAATTATATATTTCACAATTTATATTAAAGTGATAGAATAATAATGGGTGATTAAAATGGAAGATATAAAGAAAGTTCCACAAGCAACATTACAACGTTATCCTTTATACTTAAAGGCGTTAAGAAAACTAAAGTCTGAGGGTATAGGACATATCATGTCTGAAGATTTAGGAAAATATGTATCAATTAAATCTACAACTATTAGAAGAGACTTTTCATTTTTAGGTAATCTTGGTAAACAAGGTTATGGTTATGATGTAGATTTTTTAATTGAGAAATTTAGTAATGAATTAGGCGTAGGTTTTGATGAAAAGATTATCTTAGTTGGTGTAGGTAACCTAGGAAGAGCCTTATTAAACTATAATAATTGGAACCATGTAGTAGGAGAAATAGTTTGTGGTTTTGATATAAAACCTGAGAATATTCATGTAGATATTCCAGTATATAAAATATCAGATTTAAAAGATCATATACCTCAAGGATGTAGAATAGCAATTTTAACAATTTCAACTAATATTCAAGAAACAGTAGACTTATTAGTTGCGAATGGTGTTAAAGGTATTGTTAATTTTACTAGTGAGCATTTTAATGTGCCTAAAACCGTATATGTAAAATCTATAGATGTAGTTTCAAGTATCCAAGAATTAGTATTTGAAACCAATGCAATGAGTAATAGGGGGAAATAAATTTATGTTAACATTTATGACGGTTAGAGAGTTATATGAAGTAACTTTAAGTGCCGATCAAATAGAAAAAGATCAAATTGAATATGTGCAATTAGAAGGATGGATACGTACTAATCGTAATAATGGTTCAGTTGGTTTTATTGAATTGAATGATGGTACATATTTTAAAAATGCACAATTAGTTTATACAAAAGATCTTGTAAATTTTGCATTGATTGATAAATATTCCACAGGTAGCGCTATTAATGCAATTGGTAAATATAAAATAACCCCAGATGCTAAGCAGCCTTTTGAAATTGAAGTAACCCAAATTGAGTTAGAAGGTGCTTGTGATAATAGTTATCCTTTACAAAAGAAAAGACATTCTTTTGAATATTTAAGAGAAATTCCACACTTAAGGCCTAGAGCTAATACATTTAGTGCTTTATATCGTGTTAGAAATGTATTATCAATGGCTATTCATGAATTTTTCCAAGATCAAGGTTTTATGTGGGTTCATACTCCTATAATTACAGGTAATGATGGGGAAGGCGCAGGAGAATTATTTAAAGTTGAAACAGGTAAAAAGGAAGAATTTTTTGGCAAAGAAGCATATTTAACTTGTACTGGACAATTACATGTAGAAGCATTTGCTTTAGCTTTTAGAGATGTTTATACTTTTGGTCCTGCATTTAGAGCAGAAAATTCTCATACACCAATTCATGCGGCAGAATTTTGGATGGTTGAACCAGAAATTGCATTTGCTAATTTAGAAGATGATATGAATCTAATTGAAGATATGATTAAATATTGCATCGACTATGTTTTAGAAAATGCTAATGTTGAAATGGATTTCTTTAATAAAATGATTGATAAAGATTGTTTAGCAAGAATTACAAAAGTACGTGATAGTGAATTTAAACGTATGACTTATACAGAAGCAATTGATATCTTAGAAAAAGCAGATGTAAAGTTTGAAAATAAAGTATTTTGGGGTATGGATTTAAATACTGAACATGAAAGATATATTTGCGAAAAAGTTGTTAATGGTCCAGTATTTATTACAGATTATCCTAAAGATATAAAAGCTTTCTATATGCGCTTAAATGATGATGGTAAAACAGTGGCAGCATGCGATTTGTTAGTTCCTGGCGTTGGAGAATTAGTTGGTGGAAGCCAAAGAGAAGAAAGATATGATGTTTTATCTCAACGTATGGATGAATTAAAGATGAATAAAGAAACTTTACAATGGTATCTTGATCTTCGTCGTTATGGTGGTTGTCAACATGCGGGATTTGGTTTAGGTTTTGATCGTTTCTTGATGTATATAACTGGTATGAGTAATATTCGTGATAGTGAACCATATCCACGTACTACAAATAATTGTATTTTCTAAAGATTAGATTTAAGTCTAATCTTTTTAATGGTTTACTGGCTTTAAAGCTAGTAAATTTTTTAAAGGATATTAAAGGAGCTTTGTAATATGGAAAAATATTTACTAAAAGAAAATCAAGATGGCTCAAAAATATATGTTAGCGATGTTCATAAAGTATTGTTAGAAATGCTAAAGGATATAGATGTTGTTTGTCAAAAGGCTAATATTCCTTATTGGTTAAATGGTGGCAGTGCTTTAGGAGCATTTCGGCATAAAGGTTTTATTCCTTGGGATGATGATGCCGATATAGCGATGATGCATGATGACTATGTGCGTTTTATTGCTGCCTTAAATGAGTATTTACCTAAGGATAAATATTATTTTCAATGCTTTGAAACACATAAAGAATATAATGTATTGATTCCAGCAATGAAAATTAGAAAGAAAGGTACTTATCTTAAAGAAGTTAATACTTTATTAGCTAATCGTTGCAAAGATGGAGATGGCATTTTTGTTGATGTATTTGTATATGATTACTGTACTAAAAATAAATTGATAGATCTTCCTTTTAGACTTTTAAATCAAATTTTAATGCCTTTTATCATATTATTTGATAATATCGGTTTTAATCCTTTATTCTTAAAACGTTGGTTTGTATCAAATGCTCGTTTATATGGAAAAATAAATAGAAATTCTAAATATATTGGTTTTGATTTGACATGGACTTTTAAATCACCTTTTAAGCCATTTATATTTAATTATGATGATATATTTCCTGTTAGATATGTAGATTTTGAAGATACAAAACTACCGGTAGCAAATAAGATACATGAATATTTATGTGTGGCTATAGCTCCAA
>CASEWY010000025.1 GCA_949291625.1 uncultured Bacillota bacterium | reverse complement strand
TGATATAACGCAAATTGACTTAAATGGTAATAAGTCTGGTTTGATTGATGCTACACATATTCTTAAAAATATTGAAGAAATTAAAATTTTGCAATTGAGTGCTGATGATGTTGTTCGCCATCCATTGGTACAAAAAATAATCGAAAGTTATGACAAAGCTCATAAACAATAAAAAAATAGGCATAGTTTCTTACTATGTCTATTTTTTTCTAAGCTAATTGATTGATTTGGTCTGTAGGTTTATCGTCATTTATAGCATAACGAGCAATATTACAACAATGATCACTCATTCTTTCTAAAGTACTTAAAATATCACAATATACACTACTTGCAACTCCATTTACGCATATGCTTTGGTGCATGCGCTTAAAATGGGCTTGTCTAGCTTGATATTCTAGACCATCCATATAATTTTCATCTTCTAATAAAGCATTATAAGATGCATAGTTTTTAGTTTGATATACTTCTAAAGAAAGATTTAACATATGATCAAACATTTCAAACATCTGATTGATATCATCTTTAGCTTCATTTGTAAAATCTTCTTTATCTTCCTTTACCATATCAAAAAATTCAGATAGATTTATAGCTAAATCGCCAATACGTTCTAAGTTTTTAACAACTTGAAGATGAGTATTCATTTCTGCCATATCATTTTCAGTCATATGTGGCATATTAGATACTCGAAGAATATAATCTGTTATTTTATGATCTAATGAATTAATAAGGCTTTCTGATTGTTGAATAATCTCTTTTTCTTCACTATTACTAGGATTATTAAAGAATGCTTGTGTATCTTTGACATTGTGTTCTACAACACTTCCTAATTTGATGATTGCTTTTTGGGCAACATTTAATGAGACACTTGGCACAGTACTTTGAATAGTTTCTAACTCATCGATGTTAATCTCAATTCTCTCTGGTTCATTTCCAGGAATAATCTTTCTTACCAAGTTACATAATTGTTTTAAGAATGGTAATAGCAATATAGTAGTTGTTAAATTAAATATAATATGCGTAAAGGCAATTTGCATCATTGGTTCCAAGTTTAATAGACTAGTTAACCAACGAATTAAATTGGCATATGGATACAATAGAATCATACCAATAAGAGTACCTATAATATTAAAAATGGTATGTAGTCCTGCTGTACGTCTTGCGGATAGGGAACCTCCTAATGCGGCAAGAATTCCGGTGATAGTGGTACCGATATTACTGCCGAAAATAAATGGTAATACGGCTATAAATGGTACGGCGCCAGATTCATATATTTTTTGAATTACGCCAATCGCTGCGGAAGAACTTTGAATAATGGCTGTCATTAGTGTTCCCGCAAGTAATGATAAGATTGGTTGATTAGCTAAAGTTTGTACTATTTGAACAAATTCTGGCAAATCTTTTAAGGCTTTTAAAGAATCACCCATAATCATTAGACCATAAAATAATGAACCAAAGCCTAATACAATTTCCCCAACATAACGCATTTTTTTCTTACGAGCAAATGAAACTATAAGACCTCCGATAAAAACAAAATATAGGGAATATTGATCAATAGATAAACTGATTAAGAAAGCTGTGACAGTTGTACCTATATTAGCGCCAAAAATAATTCCTGCTGCTTGTTCTAATTTCATCAATCCTGCTCTTACTAAACCAATAGTTATGGCAGTAGTTGCACTTGATGATTGAATGAAAATGGTGATTATTGCTCCAATTAAAACTCCTTTTAATGGATTTGAAGTATACTTATCAATATAATCGCGTAATTTATCACCAGCAAAGCTTTTTAGGCCATCGCCCATAAATTTGATTCCAAACATAAATAGGCCAAATCCGCCTAAAATTAAATCCCAACGTATGTCGGCTAAAGTCATTGTATTCATATTATAACCTTTCCTTCGTATTAAAATTCTATCTAATTTATTGATTTCAAGCAAGAAATAATTATATTATGATATAATCAGATGGGAGAAATACTATATGAATTGTGTTATTGTCAATAAAACGCGAAGTAAAGAATTTAAACCATATTATTATTTATTTGATAAAATTGCTAAGCAAACTGAAAAATGTTTAGAATTAAAAGATAAATATACCATTTCCATAATCTTAGTAAGATCAAAAAAAATTCATCAAATAAATCGTGATTATCGTAATATTGATCGTCCTACTGATGTTATATCTTTTGCGATAAATGATATTCAAGATGACTATGAATTGATGGATGAAGATAAAGAGCTAGGCGATATTTTTATCAATGTGGATTTTGCTTATGAACAAGCTAAAAATTATGGTCATTCATTTGAACGTGAATTAGGCTTTTTATTTTGTCATGGACTTTTGCATTGCTTAGGATATGATCATATGAAAAAGAGTGATGAAAAAATTATGTTTGCCTTACAAGATAAAATTATGGACAATGTGGTAAGAAGAAATGGATAAATTTAAAGTTGCTTTTAAAGGAATTTATTTAGCTTTTAAACATCCTTCAGTCATGATTCAAGGAATATTAGCTATAATTGCTTTGTTATTTGGAATTATATGTAAATTTAGTATTGGCGATATGATTATTATCTTACTTTGCATTGCAATGGTTATCGTTAGTGAAGTTTTTAATACGGCAATTGAATTTTTATGTAATTTATATAGTTTGGAATATAATGAAAAAAT
>CASEWY010000024.1 GCA_949291625.1 uncultured Bacillota bacterium | reverse complement strand
ATTTATTCAAGCTATGCTAAATCAAAATGATTCAAAAGTTGATGAATATTACGAATCAGCTTTAGAAGAATTTAAATTAATTAATGCAAAAATAGATGATAAATTATTAACTAAAATGATTATAGAATATTACCAAAATCGAAATAATGATAAATTTAACAAATTGGTAAAGGAATATTTCGAAAAATATTATTGATTTTATGTCCGAAAATGCTATTGAAATTACTAGTAGGAATAGATATTATAAAACCAAAGAAAGATGATATTCTAAAAATAATTTATAAATATAAAGCAAGGTGGTGTGAAATGATGGGTAGGTATAAAAACGGAGATGAATTATAATTTTAAGTTTTTTAAATTTATAAAACAAGGAGGAAATATTTTTATGCGTAAATTTAAAAAAATAATTATTGTAGTTGCATGTTTATTGATGACTCCAGTTGCAACCTTAGCTGAAGGTATTGAACCAAGAGCGGCAGTTCATTCATGTGGTGGTATATTAACTGATACAACAGAATATGGCCCATGGGGTTTTGCTTATGAAGCACCTTGTGTTCATAATCATCCTTATGGCACAGATGTATATCAAAAAAGAGATGTAATTGTTCGTAGAAGTTGTAATAAATGTGGCATGAATGAAATTATTAGTATAACTGAGGAAGTTATACTTAAGGAATGCCATGGGTATGATTGGTAATTAAATATTTAGCCACAAGATTTCAAAATTCTTGTGGCTTTTTGCCAAATGTAAGGTGGTGAAAATATGAAGCTAGTTGATGTTAGTAAAATATATCATAATAAAAGTAGTGAAGTTGTTGCTTTAGATAAAATAAATTTGTCTTTTGAAAATAAAGGATTAGTAATTATTCAAGGGGCTAGTGGTTCGGGAAAAACTACCTTATTAAATATTTTAGCAGGTATTGATCATGATTATGATGGTGTTGTAGATGGCTTGTATGATTCATCATATTTGATGCAAAATGTAGCTCTATTTGAGAATATGAGTCTATATGATAATCTGTTGGTAGTTTGTAATAATCGTAAAACTATTGATAAATATCTTGCTAAATTTAATCTTGATGAAGTTAAAAATCATAAAGTTAAGAAATGTTCAAATGGGCAAAAGAAAAGAGTTCAATTGTTGTGTGGTTTTTTAAATAATAAGCAGATGATGCTTTGTGATGAACCTACAGCGGCGCTTGATTATGAAAATGCTGAAGAAGTAATGATGATGTTAAAACAGATTGCTAAACAGAAATTAGTAATTGTTGTTACACATGATATTGCTTTGAGTGAAAAATATGCAGATAGGATTATTAAAATTGAAAAAGGCATAATTGTTCGGAATGAAATAATTAATGATACTTCTAAAATTGTTGTTAAAAATATTAAAAAAATTAGAAGTTTAGTAGCTACCATTAAATTGGTTATAAAAGATTTATTGTCTAGACCTATTAATTATTTATTGCTTAGTGTTTTTATTATTATAGGTGGAATGTGTTTATATGTAGTAACTAATTTATTTTTTAGCTTGAATGCTCAGCTTGATTATAATGAGAGTTTTGAAAATGGTAATAATATAATTGTTGAATATAATCAAGAAGAAAAATTTGTGGATATTACTAATATGGAATCAAATATGATAAATCTTGATGGTAGAGTATATGTTAATTATGATTATATTAGTTACAATAATCTGCAACATTTACTTGATAATAATCCCGAAATAATTGCATATGAAGCCAATGTTGAAACATTTGATTATGCAGTTTATAATGATAGCTTCAATAAAGATCAAGGCGTTTTTAAGTTTATTTTGGATGAAATTCCTTCTGAGCAAAAGGATCAATATATAGAAAAATATTCTGGTTCAATTAGTAATTATTTGTATGATATTAGTTTTAGGCCTCGTCATTATCCATTTATTTCATCACAAATTGTTTATAATGGAAGTGAGTATGAAAATGAATTAACTGCTTTTGATGAGTTAGATAAAGATTATTTAGCTAATAGTGTTAATGTTTTTTATTTGCGAAATTATGATAATATACCATTACTTTATGGTTCATATGTTGAAGGTCCTACAGATATAATTATTGATCAAAAAGTAGCTTATATTGTTATGGATGAATATGATATTGATAATATTGAAGATTTGCTTGATATGAATATTGATTTAAAACAGAAAACATATGCTTTTGTTAATATACTTTATGAACGTTTGAATTTACCTAGTTATGATAGTTTTACCTATACAATTAAAGGGATTACTAGTGTTAATAATGATGAATTAGCTATGATATTTATAGATAATGATATAGTTAATGATCAATTATTAGCTACGCATTTAGTAGGTACAGATAATTTGCAATTCCAAAATGTTCGTTTTATTTTAGATCCAAATTGTGATATAGAAAATTTAGTTATTAAAATTAATGATGAACTTGGTTTGGCTAATACATCATTTGTATCTTTAGCAGATTTGAATTCCCAAAGTAATGCTTTAAATCGACATAATGAAGATATGTTAATGTATTTAGGAATGATATTTTTAGGTATTATTGGTTTGTTAGTATTATTTTATTTATTACAAATGCGAACTAATAAAAAAGAAGCTAGATTAATTGTAAGCTATGATTATAATTTTAACTTTTATATAGTCATTAAGAATGTTATTCTAGGACTATTAGGCCTATTAATAATGTTTGTATTATCACATTATATTTTAGTTTATATTAATGAATTAGGAATTCAATATGGTTATAGTTATTTAATGGAAGATAATAACTTATTTATCTTATTAAGCTGGTTGATAATGTTAATCATTGCAATATTAGTCAATAGATTGTTGGTGCATAGCAAATGATTTTAATTAAAGATTTATGTAAAAGTTTTGGCAATCAACTTATTTTTAAAAATGTCGATTTCTGTATAAATAAATGTGGATTATATGGAATAGTTGGAAGTAGTGGTAGTGGGAAGTCTACTTTATTAAATATAATTTTTAAAAATGAGGCTTTTAATAGTGGTGAAGTCATTGTTGATGGAACAATGGTGATGATATATCAAAACTATGAACTTATTGATGAACTTAATGTTTTAAGTAATATTACTTTATATCGTAAAAATTTATATAATTTTAAAAGTATTATTAATGATTTAGGGTTAAAACCAATGTTACATCATTATCCTAAAGAATTATCAGGAGGACAGGCGCAAAGAGTTGGCATAGCTAGAGCTTTAGTGTGTAATCCAGATATCATTTTATGTGATGAGCCATGTGAATCATTGGATATTGATAATAAGATTATTGTGATGGATATGTTAAAAAAACTATCACAAGATAAAATTGTCATAATGGTAAGTCATGATAGACAAATTATAGATGAATATTGTGATGTTATATATACAATTGAAAATTATAATATAAAAGAAGATATTCGAAATAATAATTTAGAAATGTTTATTCCTAAAAATATGCCACTTGTCAAAGTTGATGCGAAAAGGATTGTTAGAAAAACATTGCAGAAAAAGAATATTATTTTTAGTATTTGTATATCTTTGATGATGGCTATTTTAGGAATATTAAATATTATTAGTAAAGATTATTTTGCGCTTAATGAGTCAAGAGATGTTTTGAATATTGATATGTTATATGTTGATGCTGATGCTTCTTATCTTCTTGAAGAAAATGGCATTGCTTTAGCTTTGAGGCCGATAATTTCCTTTGAAGAAATGAGATATAATGATAAAAATTATGCGATAAATATTATTCCATATATAGAAAATGATTTATATCCTATGCCAGAAGCTAATATTTTATATATTAATAATTATTTAGCAGATATGGTTAATTTAACAGAAGGTTCGCAAGTTATACTTAATTATAAGAGTGTGAATGGAAACTTTGAAGAGATGAATTATAGTGTCGGAAAAATAATTCATGAAGATTGTACGATTCCTCAAGCTTACTATAATCTTGATGTAATATTAGATGAATATGATAATATTCCTATAAATGATGAAGGTGCGACTTTTTTAGATTATTTCAATTCGCAAGCTACGCGCTATCAAACTAATGTAGGATATGATAATATAGAAAATACTTATAGAAGATATGAAGGTATTTCGGGAATTGATTTTTATAATTTAGTATATGATGAAAGAATAGATAATTATACTAAACTAAGGCCAATAAAATTAATGTTTGACATTGCTAGTTATTGTATATATGGCATAATAGTATTAATAGCAATTGTATTTAATTATCGTTCTAATAATAAACAATTAAGATGTTATGGATTGCTAGTTAATTTTGGTAATGAAATAAAAGATATAAAGAAAGAACATTTAAAATATAAAATAATTAGTTTTTCATTAATTTATCTTATTTTAAATGTTTGGTTATTTATTTCTTTAAATATATTAGTGATTATAGAAATAATATTATTATTGCTTGTTTTTGTTTTTACTTGTCAATTGGGTATGAAAAAATTAAGCAAAGATAAAATTAATATCATCTTAAAGACTAGTGATTAGATAGATAGACACATGGAATAGTTTTTGGTGCAAGGATTTCCTTGTGCCTTTTTCTTATGGTAATATATAACATGGGTGATATGTATGATAAGATTGGCTAATGAGGCTGATGTTCAAGCAATTAATAGTTTGTTTAAACAAGCGATTGCTTATTTTAAAAATAAGGGAATAGATCAATGGCAAAATGGTTATCCTGATGAAGTTGATATCTTAAAAGATATTGAAGGAGGATATGGATATGTACTGGTCATTGATGATTTGGTTGTTGGTTATAGCGCTATTGTTTTAGATGGTGATAGTAATTATGATGTTATTTATGATGGTAAATGGCTAAATGATGATAGTTATGGGGCAGTTCATAGAATCGTAATAGATAATAAATTAAAAGGTCAAGGGTTGGCTAGTCAATTTTTAGGGTTTGCTAAAGAGCTTTGTTTGAAGAATAATATTAATAATTTAAGGGTTGATACACATGAAGATAATATTAGTATGCAACGTTTGATAATGAAAAATGGTTTTGTTAAGTGTGGAATTATTTATGTGGAAGATGGTACACCAAGATTTGCTTATCAAAAGATTTTCAGTTTATGAAAAAATGATAGAAAATAATGAAAAAACGTATTAAAATATTTTCATAGAAATTGGAGGATTATTTTTATGGGCTATGTTGATCGCGTAATCGATTATTATCGTCAAAAAGATGCACAAAATCCGGAGTTTATTCAAGCTTTAGAGGAAGTTTTGGATTCTACACGTTTGATTTTTGATCGTCATCCTGAATATGAAAAATTGGGAGTTCTTGAACGTTTGTGTGAACCAGAAAGAGTTATTATGTTTAGAGTTCCTTGGGTGGATGACAATGGTAATGTTAGGGTTAATCGTGGATATCGTGTGCAATTTAATGGGGCTATTGGACCTTATAAAGGAGGATTGCGTTTTCATCCTAGCGTTAATTTGAGTGTATTAAAATTCTTAGGTTTTGAACAAGTATTTAAGAATGCATTGACTACTTTACCTATTGGTGGTGGTAAAGGTGGTAGCGATTTTGATCCTAAAGGTAAAAGTGAAGGGGAAATCATGAGATTTTGTCAAAGTTTCATGAGTGAACTTTATAGTCATATTGGTGCTGATGTGGATGTTCCTGCTGGGGATATGGGTGTTGGTGCTAGAGAGATTGGTTATCTATATGGTCAATATCGTAAATTGTCTAAATTGAATACGCCTGGGGTTTTAACGGGTAAGGGTATTAAATATGGTGGTAGCTTGGTTAGAACGGAGGCTACTGGTTATGGTTTAGTTTACTTTGTATTAGAGATGTTAAAACATCATGGTAAAAAACCTGAGGGATTGACTACAATAATTTCTGGTAGTGGTAATGTGGCTATTTATGCATGTGAAAAGGCTAAGCAAAATGGTATGAAAGTTATCGCTATGAGTGATTCTAAGGGTTATATTCTTGATGATAATTTAGATTTAGATGTTGTTAAGCAAATTAAAGAAGTTGAAAGAGGTTCTTTAGCTTCTTATGTTGAAAAATGTGGTCATGGTGAATACCATGAGGGTAGCTTATATGATGCGAATATTAAGTGTGATATTGCTTTACCTTGTGGTACGCAAAATGAAATTGATTTAGAGCGTGCTAAACGTTTGGTTTCTAATGGCTGTTGGTTAGTGGCTGAAGGGGCTAATATGCCAGATAATAATGAGGCTGTGGCTTATTATTTGGCTAATAAAGTATTATTTGCACCTGGTAAAGCAGCTAATGCTGGAGGAGTTGCGACTAGTGCTTTAGAAATGAGTCAAAATAGTATGCGTTATAGTTGGTCATTTGAAGAAGTTGATCAAAAGTTAAAAGATATTATGGCTTCTATTCATCAACAATGTTTGAATATGATTGATGAATATAATCTTGAAAAACATAATTATGTTGCGGGAGCTAATATTGCAGGAATGACTAAGGTTGTTGAAGCAATGGTTGCGCAAGGTATTATTTAAGGCTTTTGTTTTTGCAAAAGCTTTTTTCTTTTTGTAACTAATTTTCAATAGAAGTAAGTAAAATAAGAATAGAGGAATACTTATGACCATTGCATTAATTAATACGCAAATTACGATTATTACCTATCTTATTTTTGGTTTTATCTTATATAAAGCTAAGATTATTACGCCTCATGCGCAAGTGTTTATCTCCGATATTATGATTGATGTCTTATTGCCTTGCAGTGTATTTGCTTCAGTATTAAGTGGGTTAACTGTTGATTTACTGATGCAATTAGGGGCTATTTTAGCTATTGGCATTGGTTTAGAAATAATTTTATTTTTATTAACTAAATTACCTATTGGTAATATGGATATTAGTGAAGCAAATGTAAATCATTATGGCATGTTAGTTAGCAATGGTGGTTTAGTTGGTACGCCAGTTATTGAATCATTATTTGGGCCAGTAGGAGTGATGTGTTGTAATGTATTTTTAATTCCTACAAGAGTAATGGCTTATAGTGCAGGGGAAAGTATTTTTAATCCTCAGCTTAAAAGAACTTATAAAGAAGTAATTTATTCTATTTTGACTAATAAAATTATTATTGTAATGATATTAGGAATTATTTGTGTATTTTTGCATATTAATATTCCTGAACCTATTTATAGTGCTATTTCTAAAATTGGGGGATGTTTAGCTCCGTTTTCTTTAATGCTTATTGGTAGTATGTTAGCTCAATATGGTGGTTTTGATTTTTCATTACTTAAGAAAATTTTATCAATTTCTATTATTCGTTTATTTATTATTCCTTTAGCGGCTTTAGGAGTTTGTTTATTTTGTCAATTAGATTTTCAATCAACAGCTATTGTAGTTTTATTAATGGGTATGCCTGTTGGTAGTACCTGTGCAAGTTTTGCGAAAAAGTATAAGGGTAATGAAAAATATGCGACTAATGTAGTATTGATTAGTACCTTGGCTTCTACTATTACATTAGTTATCTTAATGCGCATAATTGAAATATTTTTCTAAGAGCCTAGCGCTCTTTTTTTTGTAACTTAGTTACAAATGGCTTTAGTTATAATTAAGATAAAGATAAAAAGGAGGATTTTTATGCGTATTTTAATTGGTGGATTTATTGCAGAATCCAATGCTAGTGTAGACAAGTTAACCGAGATTCAAGACTTTATGATTACGACTGGTGAAGCTTGTGCTGATGTATTGTATATTAAAGAATTAGCACAAGAATTAAATGTAGAATTAGTACCTTCACTTGTTGCGGATGGAAGAGG
>CASEWY010000023.1 GCA_949291625.1 uncultured Bacillota bacterium | reverse complement strand
AATAATATTTTAATTTTAAATATTATATGTTATACTTTTAACAAGAAAGAAAGCGCTTTAAGAGGTTGAATATGGATTTAAATTTACCTAAAAGAAAAATCCTTTGGGGAGGAGCTACTGCTTCTAGCCAATATGAAGGAGGATGGGATCAAGGTAATAAGGGATTAGATACACAAGATGTTAGGCCTTATATTCCACGTACATCCAATGCAACTACCGCTACTAGATTACTTACGCAAAAGGTAATTGATCAGGCTAAGACTGGTGATCCTAAGAATTATCCTTTTAGAAATGGATCGCAAGGTTATTATCATTTAGAAGAAGATATTGATTTATTAAAAGAATTAGGTATTGATATTTATCGTATGTCTATCAGTTGGGCTAGATTATTTCCTCATGGAGATGAACTTGAACCTAACAAAGATGGTCTAGCATATTATGATGCGGTATTTAATAAATTAAGAAAGGAAAATATTCGTGTCTTTTTGACAATGAATCATTATGCAATTCCTTTATATTTGGTTGAACATTATGGAGGATGGACAAATCGTAAATTAATTGATTTTTATTTAAGATTTGCTAAAGTTGTTTTTGAACGTTGGTCAGATATGATTGATTATTATTTACCTTTTAATGAAATTAATGCTGGTTACTTTTCACCATTTAATGGTGTAGGATTAGTTAAAGAAGAAGATAAACCTTATGATCAATCATTAGTATTTAAATCTTTGCATCATCAATTTGTAGCAAGTGCTAAAACGATTGAACTTGGTCATAAGATGGTTAAAGGTAAATTTGGCTGCATGGTGGCTTGTTTCTGTTATTATCCATATTCTTGTATGCCAGAAGATAATTTAAAACAAGTTATAGATGAAAATACTAATACTTGGTTTTGTGCTGACGTTTTATCTAGAGGTTATTATCCTAGTTATATGCAACGTTTCTTTGATGAAAGAAATATTGAATTTGAAATTACGGAAGAAGATAAGCGATTACTTAAGGAAAATACTTGTGATTTTGTAAGTTTCTCATATTATCAATCATCGGTTGCTAGTACCCAAGAAAAGGAAAAGACAGCTGGTAATTTAGTAGTTACTACTAAAAATCCTTATCTACAAGCAAATGAGTGGGGATGGCAAATTGATCCAGTAGGACTTAGAATTACCTTAAATAGAGTTTATGATCGTTATCAAAAACCGGTTTTCATTAGTGAAAATGGTTTAGGTTATCGCGATGTATTGACTGAAGATGGAAAGATTCACGATGATTATCGTATTGATTATTTAGCGAAACATTTTGCGCAAATAAAAGAAGCTCAAAAAGATGGAGTAGATGTTTTAGGCTACATTATGTGGGGAGTTATAGATATCGTATCAGCTGGTAGTTGTGAGATGGAAAAACGCTATGGCTGTGTTTATGTTGATGCGGATAATCTAGGTAATGGTAGCTATAAACGAATTAAAAAAGATAGCTTTGAGTGGTATCGCAATTTTATCAAAAAAGAAAGGGGATAGAAAATGAATGATATTTTAGCAAAATTGAATACTGAACAACAAAATCCTAATACTGTAGACATTGATGTTTGTTCAACCGCTGATATTCTAAAGAAAATCAATGATGAAGATAAAAAAATAGCATATGTCGTTGAAGAACAATTACCTGCTATTACTTCTTTAGTAGATGCGGCATTTGAATGTCTTAAAAAAGGTGGAAGGATTATCTATGCAGGAGCTGGTACTTCTGGAAGATTAGGCATCTTAGATGCTTCAGAATGTCCACCTACTTATGGGGTTAGTGAAGACTTAATCCAAGGGATTATTGCTGGAGGTAAAGAAGCAATATTTAGAGCTAAAGAAGGAGCAGAAGATTCTAAAGAATTAGCTAAACAAGATTTGATTGATCGTAATTTGGGACCTAATGATATGGTTGTTGGTTTAGCTGCGAGTGGTCGTACACCATATGTTATCGGTGCTTTAGAATATGCTAGTAGTATTGGGGCACAAACTGGTAGTGTTTGTTGCGTTAAAGATGGTGATATTTCTAAATATGCTGCTTATCCAGTAGAAGTGGTTACAGGTCCTGAAGCTGTTACTGGTTCAACAAGAATGAAAGCTGGTACGGCACAAAAAATGGTATTGAATATGATTTCAACAGCTACCATGATTAAATCTGGAAAGGTTTTCCATAATTTTATGGTTGATGTTCAACCTACCAATCATAAATTGGAAGTTAGAGCATGCCATATTATTGAAACATTAGGCAATGTTGATGCCAAAAGAAGTGAAGAATTATTCTTAGAAGCTGATAAAAATGTTAAAGTTGCGATTGTTATGGCTTTGAGTAATAAATCTAAAGAAGAAGTTAAAATTGCATTAGAAAAAAATGAAGGTCTAATTACTAAGACAGTAGAATCATTAAAGGAGGAAAAATAAAATGGAAGAAATGGAAATGATTATTTTTGAAATTATTAGTAATGGAGGAAATGCAAAAGGATTAGTTTATGAAGCTATTGCGGCTGCAGAAAATAAAGAATTTGATAAAGCAGAATCTTTATTAAAAGAAGCAGATGAATATTTAGTAAAAGCTCATCAAATTCAAACTAATTTAATTCAAGAAGAAGCAGGCGGAAAACATCATGATGTTACTGTACTATTCGTACATGCACAAGATCATTTGATGACTGCTATGGAAGTTAGAACTTTAGCAGAAAATATCATTAAGATTAATAAACGTTTAGCTGCATTAGAAGAAAAATAAAAATGATATTTGAAGAATTAATATTTAATCAAAAAAAGATACGTGGTTTTTTACATGAAGCTAATAATAATGAGCTTGTAATTATGGTTCATGGCTTTATGGGCAATAAGATTGATCATCATTTTATGGCTAAAATTTATGCACAAGATATTAATGCATGTGGCTTTAATGTATTTCGCTTTGATTTTTTAGGATCAGGTGATAGTGATGGTAATTTTTATGAAGATGAAGGTATCGCTAAACAGATTGCTCAGTTGGATTTTGTGATCAATCATTTTAAAACTTTAAATTATAATGTACATTTGTTTGCTTATAGTTTGGGTGGAGTAATTGCTACTCATGTTCATGAAGATATAAATTCTTTATTTCTTTTATCTCCTGCAGGTAATTTCAAAGATATTTTAAAACAGATGTTAAATGCTGGTAAGAAATATTTTGATGATTATGAATTTAATGGTTTTCATATCAACAAACATTTTGTTCAAGAAGCTAATGAATTTGCTTATTTTGAAAATATGCTTAAGGTAGATAAAGTAAAAATAGTACAGGGAAGTAAAGATCAATATGTTTCATTGAAAAGCTATGATATGTTTAAAAAAATATATCCTAATTGTGAGGCAATGATGATTGAAAGTGGTGATCATTGTTATACAACAATTGAAACAACTAATATAGTTAGAAAGGAAATTAAAGATTTTTATGGCAACTTTAAAAACATGGAAAACTAAGAATAATAAAGATAAAGATCGTAAATATAAAAGATCTGTAGGTGTTACGGATTATGATATTCCTTACTTTAGCTATAAGAGTGCGTTTATTATTCTAATCATGACTTTGATACCATTATTTGTAATACCTTATGTATGTGGTTTGATTAATGTTGATTTTCGTATTCCAACTATTTTATTAGGTGGTTTAATATCTGGTTTTACAACAGCATATGTGCAATTCTTTATTGAAAGAGATACAGGATTTTGTAGATCATTTTGGATAGTTGGGGCTTTATTATCTTGCTTTATTGGTTTGTTAATATTCTTCTTGATATATGGTGGAATATTAATGTGAAATAAAATTTTAAAAAAATTAATTTGTGAATAAAATAATATTGCGTGTAAACGATTACAATGCTATAATACAAATAGCGAATTAGAAAAGGAGGTAAAGCTATGAAAGTTTTGTTAGTTTGTTCGCAAGGTATGTCTAGTGCAATTTGTGCTAAGGCTCTTCAAGAAGCAGCTACTAAAGAAGGTTATGATGTTGAAGTTCATGAATGTTCAACTCAAGCATTTGCCGAAGAAATTAAAAATGGCTATGCAATCGGTTTAGTTGCTCCTCAAATTAGACATCGTTTTGATGTTCTTAAAGGCGAAGCTAACGCTGCTGGTGTTCCATGCTTGTTGATTCAACCACAAGGATATACACCTTTAGGCGGTGGCAAATTACTTGCTCAAATTAAACAAGAATTGGGCGAGTTAAAATAGTCAAATAAATTAAGGGAGGATATAATAATGTTTGACAAAATAGCAAAATTTATGGATGAGAAATTATCCACTCCAATGGCTAAGCTTGCTGAACAACGTCACTTGCGTGCCATTCGTGATGGTATCATCGCTACTTTGCCATTGATCATTGTTTCTTCAATGTTCATGGTTATTGCGTTCTTACCAAACTCTATGCCAGCTGATTGGGGAATTACACAATTCATCGCAGCTAATCAAACCAAAATCTTATTACCATATCGTGTTTCAATGTATATCATGACATTATATGCTGTATTTGGTATCGGTTATTCTTTAGCTAATTCTTATGACTTAGACCCATTATCAGGTGGTATCTTAGCTGAATTAGGTTTCTTATTAACTATTATTCCTAGTAGCATTCCTGCTGCAAGTGAAGCTGTTACAGCTCTTGCTGCTGAAAGTACTGATTTAGCTAATTATTTGGCAGCTGTACCTAGTGGATTTGTTTTACCAATGACTAACTTAGGTTCTGCTGGTATGTTCGTAGGTATTATCGTTTCATTCTTTGCTGTAGAAGTATATCGTTTTACTCAAAAGAGTGGATTCAAGATTTCTATGCCTCCACAAGTACCATCTTCAGTTGCTAGATCATTTGAATCTTTAACACCAACTGCCATTGTATTATTAGTAGTTGCTACAATTACAATGTTCATTGGTATCGATGTTCATAGTATCGTTTCTAGCATTGTTAGACCTTTAGTTAGTGCTTCTGATACTTTACCATCAGTTCTATTGATTGTATTATTAGCTCAATTCTTCTGGTCATTTGGTATTCATGGTTGGTCAATCGTTGGTTCTTTAGCTAGACCTTTATGGTTAGTATTGCTAGAAGAAAATACTACAGCATTTGCTGCTGGTCAAGCTGTTCTTAACACTGCACCAGAACCATTCTATCAATGGTTCGTAATGATTGGTGGATCAGGTGCTACTTTAGGTTTGGCAATTCTATTTGCATTTAGATCTAAATCAGCTTATGGTAAAGCATTAGGTAAGACTGCATTTGTTCCTTCAATCTTCAATATCAATGAACCAATGATCTTCGGTGCTCCTATCGTATTGAACCCAATGTTGATTATCCCATTCATCATTGCTCCAACTGTTAATGCTATTATTGCTTGGATTGCTTTAAATCTTGGTTGGGTAAATCGTGCTGTTGCAAGTTCACCTTGGACACTTCCTGGTCCTATCGGCTCATTCTTAGCTTGTGGTAGTGACTGGAGAGCTGCAGTATTGAGCGTTGTATTAATCATCCTTTCTGTATTAATTTACTATCCATTCTTCAGAATGTATGATAATAACTTACTTGCAGAAGAAAATGCAGATAATAAATAAAATATAAAAAAATAAATGCCTTGTTTTAAACAAGGCATTTTCCAAAAATAGGAGGTATAATATGCGTAGATTAGGTATATCTATTTATCCAGAAAAATCTGATAAACAAACAATTTTAAATTATATTGATAAAGCAGCAGCTGCAGGCTTTTCAAGAATTTTCTCTTGTCTATTGTCTGTAGAAAAAAGTAAGGAAGAAATAAAACAAGATTTTACAGAAATTAATTTATATGCTAAAAGCAAAGGCTTTGAAATTATCGTTGATGTTTCACCTAGAGTCTTTGATCAATTAGGTATTAGTTATAAAGATCTATCATTCTTCCATGATATTGCAGCAGATGGCTTACGTTTAGATGCTGGTTTTAGCGGAAACGAAGAAGCTGTTATGACTTTTAATCCTTATGGCTTAATTATTGAGATTAATATGAGTAATGATGTTCATACTATTGATACCATTATGGATTATCAGCCAAATCGCTATAAATTATATGGTTGTCATAATTTTTATCCTCATGGTTATAGCGGTTTAAAATTAGATTTCTTTATTAATTGCACTAATCGTTTCAAAAAATATGGTCTAAAAACTGCTGCTTTTGTTACAAGTCAAAATGAAAATACCTTTGGTTCTTGGCCAGTTACTGAAGGTTTACCTACATTAGAAATGCATCGTCATTTACCAATGGATGTGCAAGTTAAACATATGATAGCTTTAAATGATATTGATGATATTATTATTTCAAATTGCTATCCTACAGATGAAGAATTAGAAAAAGTTAGCGAACTTGATTTATCATTGGTTACATTTGATGTAAATCTTGTAGATAATGTACCAGAGATTGAACAAAAGATTTTATTTGAAGAATTACATTTTAATCGTGGAGATCAAAATGCGAATATGATTCGTTCTACCCAAAGTAGAGTAAAATATAAAGGTCATCATTTTGCATTATTTAATGCACCTGAAATCATTCATCGTGGTGATGTAATTATTGAAAGTAGTGAATATGGTCATTATGCAGGTGAATTACAAATTGCTTTAAATGATATGAAAAACTCAGGTATGACTAATGTTGTGGGTAGAGTTGTTGATGATGAATTGTTTATATTAGATAGTATTAAACCTTGGCAAAAATTTAGATTAAGAAAGGCTAAATAAAATGAAGTATTATATCGGTATCGATGCTGGAGGAACTAAGACAGCTTTTATTTGTTTAAATGAAGAGGATAAAGTAGTAAAAGAATGTAGCAAACCTAGTTGCCATGTTTTACAAGTTGATGATGAAACAGCTATTTCTATATTAAAATCAGGAGTAAATGAAGTATTGGAAATGGCAAGTGCAGATGATGAAGTATATATTTGTGCTGGACTTGCTGGTTATGGTAAAAATATTCAGTTGCGTCAAAGAATTGAAAATATAGCTGCAAATGCTTTTGCACCATATAATTATATTATTAAAAATGATGCAGAAATTGCATTGGCTGGATCATTAAATGGTGAAGATGGTATCTTAGTGATTGCTGGTACTGGTTCAATTGCTTTAGCGATAAAAGATAATCAGTCTTATCGTTGTGGTGGTTGGGGCTATATGTTTGGTGATGAAGGTAGCGCATATTGGATTGCAAAAGAATTACTAGCTACTTATACGATGCAATGTGATGGTCGTATGCCTAAAACTATGCTTTATAAATATGTTTTTGATAAATGTGCATTTAGCGATGATTATGATGTTATTCCTTATGTTGCGGATAAATTGCAAAATAAGCGTGATAGTATCGCTAAGCTTGCTATTTATGCTTATGATCTTGCAATGCAAAATGATCAAGTTGCTTTAAATATATATGATGAAGCGGCTAGGTTGTTGGCACAAATGATTAATGCTTTGGCAATTCATTATCCTGATAAGGTTAAAGCAAGCTATGCAGGAGGCGTTTGGGCTGCTAAAGATTTATTGATGCCGATGGTTAAAAAATACTTGAATGATAATATTGAATTTGTTGAGCCTTATATGAATCCTGTAATGGGGGCAAGCTTATTAGCTAAAATGAATTTTAAAAAATAATACCAAAATATGAAAAAAAATAGTATCCTATATATAGCGGAAATTAGAGGTAATAACAATGAGCTGTATATATAAGATTAAAGAGGCTAGTAGTTCATTTACAACTACGGAAAGAATTATAGCTGATTATATATTAAATAATCGAAGTAATGCTATTGAAAAAAGCGCACAAGAACTTGGAGTTCTAACTAATACATCAGCATCAGCATGGATAAGATTTGCCCAAAAGTTAGGATATAAAGGCTTAACGGCAATGAAGGTTGATATTGCTAAAGATTCGGAAGAAGAAGACGAATTATTTAATTTAATAATTGAAGAGAATGACTCATTAGAAATAATGGTAAAAAAAGTTTATCAAATGTCTATTCAACATATTACTAAGAGTTATAAATTATTAAATAATGAAAATTTAAAAAAAGCTATCGATTATTGTATTAAAGCTAAAAGAATATTTTTGGTTGGAATTGGTGGTAGTGGAATAGTTTGTAATGACTTGATGCATAAGTTAACACGTATAGATAAAGATGTAATTTATCATGAAGATCCGCATATTTTATTAGCTAGAATAGCGCATATTCAAAAAGATGATGTTCTTATAGCTATTAGTTATAGTGGAGAAACTAGAGTGGTTAATGCATCGGTAGAATTTGCTAAAAAGAATAATACCCCAGTAGTTGCAATAACTCAATATAATATTCGTAGTACTTTAGCAAACTTAGCTGATATTAAACTTTATACTCCAGTTGTGGAAAGAGAACTTCGTTTAGGAGCTATATCTTCTCGTAATTCGGCCTTGAGTTTAACTGATCTTATATATTATGGTATAGTAAAAGAAGATTTTGCTAAGACCAAGGAAAATCTTATTAAAACAAGAAATTTGATACACGAAATGGATACCAAATAGGTATCCATTATAATTTAGGAGGGAAAAATGTTAGCAGTAGGTTTGATGTCAGGAACATCTTTAGATGGAATAGATGCAGTGTTATGTGACATTAGTGGTTCTTCATTGGATACCAAAATTAAGCAATTAGCTTTTTTAACTATGGATATTCCTGAAGATACAAAGCAAAAAATAAAAAAATGTTGTGCAAATGAAGCAGATGTTGCCACAGTTTGTTCTTTGAATTTTGAACTTGGAGAACTATTTGCTAAGGCAGTACAACAAGTATGTGCCATGCAAAATGTAGATACTAAAGATTTAGGATTTGTGGCAAGTCATGGCCAAACTATTTATCATATTCCGCGAAGCAATGATAAATATGTGGCTAGTACTTTACAAATTGGAGAAGGGGCAGTAATTGCTCAACGTTGCCATTGTATGGTAATTAATAATTTTAGAGTAAAAGATATGGCAGCTAAAGGAGAAGGGGCACCACTTGTACCTTTTAGTGAATATATTTTATATCGCAATGAAAATCAAGCAATAGCTTTACAAAATATAGGAGGTATAGGCAATGTTACGCTTATTCCTGCTGCCTCAACAATTGATGATGTATTTGCTTTTGATACCGGTCCAGGAAATATGATGATTGATGAAGCTATGCAATTATTGTTTAATTTAAAATATGATGATAATGGCAAGGTAGCTGCATCAGGTAAGATAAATCAAAAGATGAAAGCTGAATTAATTAAACATCCTTATATTACTATGCAACCACCAAAAACTACAGGTAGAGAAATGTTTGGGGCTTTTCTAGTTAAAGATCTTTTAGCTAAATATTCCGATGTCCCATCAGAAGATATTATCGCTACTTTAACTTGGTTTACAGCTTATTCGATTGCTGAAAATTATCGTTTATTTATTTTGCCTAAGCATGATTTAAAAGAAGTAGTACTTGGTGGAGGAGGGGCTCACAATGCTACTTTACGTAAAATGTTACAAGAAGAATTGCCTAATGTTAAAGTCTTGACACAAGAAGATAAGGGTTATTCTAGTGATGCTAAGGAAGCAATAGCCTTTGTTATTTTGGGAAATGAGACTTTGCATAAACAATTTTCTAATGTGCCTAAAGCAACTGGTGCTTCTCAAAAAGTAATTTTAGGTAATATTATATATCCTAATTAATGTATATTTTAAAAAATTTGAAGTTTGCTTTATAATATAACTAAATAAGATGAGGAATTATTTATGCGAAAAAAAAGTCGTAAAATTTTTGTTGTAGTTTTAGTATCCATTTTATTTGTTATATTTTCTTTAATGATTTATTGGAGTGCTATCTTAGTTCGTAATAAGATTTTATATAATGTAGATACGATGGGTACCTATCTAGTTGAAAGTTATGCTAGTGATGAAACTAATACATTAAACATGTATAAAACTTTTATTAAATTAGGTTCCAATTATATAGATGAATTAATGACAAGTGATGCAAGTAAGGAAGAAATTCATCTTTGGATGCAAACATATGCTAAAAATATTGCTAGTACGGTGGGAAAAGAAATTGTAGATCCATACGCTGTAATTGATGGGGAAATTGTTGCGGCTTATCCTTGGGAAAATAATGATACATATGATTATGCAAAGACTAGTTGGTATAAAGAAGCTATCGAAGCTGATGGTAAGATTATTACAACTGATCTTTATACCGATGTTATTACTGGTGATCAAATTATAACTTTAGCAATTAAATTAAATGATAATGGTGATGTTTTAGCATTTGATATATATAATGCTAATGTTAGACATAGTAGTCAAGAATCAATGCCAGATGATGCTTCATTTTTCTTATATGATGCTAGTGGTAATCTAATTTATTATAATAGTGTAATGGAAAAGGAAAATATTCATACATTTACTGATGAATTATATAATGATGTAATACTAGGACAATATGATCCTTATGATGCTTTCTTTATTGATGATGAAGGAGAAAATAGAGGGGTATATTATGCTTTTTTAGATAATAATTGGTTAGCAGTTATGACGATTCCCACAAGACAATTATTACGTGGGGATATGGATACAACCATGTACTTTTTAATAGCTATCACCGTAATATTGTTTGCTGGATTAGTTGGCTTAGTAATATATAATTTTTTAAAGGACCGTAAAAATCGTTATATTAATGAGACATTGATGATTTTAGGTAATACTTATTATGCTATTTATCGTGTTAATTATGAAAATGCCACATATCGAGCAATTAAAACTAGTGATGATTTATTAGATGTAATTCCACCAAAAGGTCATTATTTAGATTTTATTAAAGTAGTAAAAAGTAAAGTTGAAGAACATACCTATGAGGAATTTGAACGCAGCTTTTCTTTAGAAAATATTAAAAATTTAATTGCTAAAGGTATTTATGAATTTGGTGGCGATTTCCAAAGAGAATTTGCTGATGGTTATCATTGGGTATCTATCAGAATTATTTATAGTAAAGACTTAGGTATAAATGAAGTCTTAATGTGCTATAAAAATGTTGATTTAGAAAAACGCAAGCAATTAGAACAATATCGTATTATGGAAAATGCTTTAGAAATTTCTAAGCAAGCAACAAATAAGAAGAATATCTTCTTTAGTAATGTTTCTCATGACATGCGTACACCATTGAATGCTATCATAGGGCTATCTAAATTAGCTTTAGATAATACGGATAAACCTGATAAAACAAAAGATTATTTACAAAAGATATCAAGTTCAGGAGATCAATTATTAAATCTAATTAATGATATTTTAGATATTTCTAAAATGGAACAAGGTGGTCAAAATTCTTTGAATTATAAGCCAATAAATCTTGATGAATGTATTAATGAAATTGTAGGTTTATTCTCAGAATCATGTAAACAAGAACATAAGAATTTAAATTATCAATGTAATATAAAAGATACAGATGTTTATTGTGATGATTTCCGCTTAAAACAAATATTAAATAATTTGATTAGTAATGCTATTAAATATAGTTTGGAAAATGCTAATATTAACGTTAGCTTAAATCAAATTGAACAAAATAGTCAAATTGGTAAGTATCAAATTATAGTTGAAGACAATGGCATAGGTATGACCAAAGAATTCTTAGATGTAATATTTGAACCATTTGCTCAAGAAACAATGTTTAGACCTACTAATGTTACTGGTACAGGACTTGGAATGTCGATAGTCAAGGGTATTGTACAGCAGATGAGTGGGGAAATTGCGGTAGAAAGTGAAGTTGGTAAAGGTTCTAAATTTACAGTTACTTTGCCTTTGCAGATTGTAAGTGACATTCCTAAAATTAAGAGTGAAAAAGCTGAATCAAGCGATGAATATGATTTAAATGGCAAGAATATCTTATTGGTTGAGGATAATGCAATTAATATGGAAATTGCTAAAGAAATGTTAGAAATGTTTGGGGCTAAGGTAACTGAGGCTTGGAATGGCTTAGAAGCTGTTGAAAAATTTAGTCAATCACAAATTAATGAATATGATTTAATATTGATGGATATGCAAATGCCTAAAATGGATGGTTGCAGTGCTACTAAAGAAATAAGAAATATGGATCGTAAAGATGCTAAGAGTATTATTATAATTGCTTTGACAGCTAATGCATTTGCTGAAGATATTGCAGCTACAAGTGCGGCAGGTATGAATGGTCATATTTCTAAACCAATTGATTTTAAACAATTATTATCGACAATTAGTAAATTAGAACAAAAAGGTTAAGCATAAGCTTAACCTTTTTAAATAAAAAAGCTTTATATTGAAATAAAGCTCTAAGTTTAAATATGGTGCCCGAGGCCGGACTCGAACCGGCACGGTATCGCTACCGATGGATTTTGAGTCCATTGCGTCTACCAGTTTCACCACTCGGGCATGCTTAAACATTATATAATAAATAAATATTATTTGCAATCACATATTTAAGCTTTTGAAAAATGCATCCGCATATTTTGAATATAATTCTAAATTAAAACAAGTTATACTATAATCTTTAGTGATTTGTTCACAAAGATGATTATAAAACCATACAGCCATTACGCATGCTAAAAAATTATCTTTTACTAATGCGCATAATGATACAATAAAGCCTGTTAATAAATCTCCACTACCTGCTCGTGCTAATGCTTGATTTCCATGAGTGTTTATATAAGTTTCACCAGTAGGAGATACAATAATTGTATTAGTATCTTTTAATACTACAATAGTATTATATTCTTTAGCAAATGTTAAAGCTAAGCTAATCTTATGGGCTTTTACTAATTCTAATGGTTTATTTATTAAATCAGCAAATTCTTTAATATGAGGTGTAATTATTAGTTGTGGTTTTCTCAACTTTAAGATAAATAATTTATCTATTAATAACCTAATTGCTTGAGCATCTAGGATAACAGTTTTATATGAGTTTTGTAATAAAAGCTCTAAGATATCATTTTGATATGGCAATTGATTTATGCCACTTCCATAACATATCGCATCAACATCATGCATGATATTGCTGATGACATTTTGAAAACAATTGCGATCAAAAGGATGAAAAACTACTGAAGGAAATTTTGAAGCAACTATTGGATAAATAGTATCTTCTAAAGCTACATGTAAATAAGTCATGCCACAACATAAAGAGCCTATGGTATTTAACATCGCAGCTCCTGCCATACCATATGAACCACCTATTATTAATGCTTTACCATTTATGCCTTTATGAGCATTGGCTTTAATCTTTGGATAATATTTTAAGAAAGTTTCTTGATCCATATTAGCAAAAGTATAATTGTCTAATGATGATAAAGGTAGAGGTATCAATTGTACTTTTTTAAACATTTGATGTTCCTTATTGAACATATGAAAAGGTTTATAATGTCCTAATGCTAAAGTTATATCGGATTTAAAATCGTGTTTATCACAACAAGGATCATCAGCTTCACAACCACTATTAATATCAATACTAATTTTAAATGCTTTTAAATTATTTAAAAAATCGAATAATTTTTTTTCTTCATTGCGAATACTACCTTTAAAACTAAAACCATAGATACAATCGATGATGACATCTGGTTTTTGTTTAGTAATATCATTTATAAATATATTTGTAGGTAGTTTAGTTAGTAAATCCTTATTTTCTTTTGTTTTTGCATCTTTATGAAAAAGATATACTTGTACATCATAATTATTTTTGATTAAAATTTGTGCTAAAGCTAATCCATCTGCTCCATTATTTCCTTTTCCGCATACAATCATAATTTTATCTTGATTTTTGATTAATGGGGTAATATTGGTAAATAGGGCTTTACCAACAACATTAATTAATTCTTTTGTTGATAATGGAGTCTTTGCTTCAATTGTCTTCATTTCTTGTACATTAACAATCATATGTATATTATCTCCTATAATTATTGTAACAATAAAGCATTTTAATTTAAATATTATTTACATTTATAATAAAATTTTTTATAATACATTTAAACAAGGGAGGCGATTTAAAATGGCTGAAAAGAAAACAACAAAAAAAGCAGTTACACCTAAGAAAGAAAAAGCAACTAAAGTTGTTGAAGAAGTAGAAGTAAAAGAAACTAAAAAACCTGTTAAGAAAGCTGCTGTTAAAAAACCAGTTGTTGAAAAGAAATCTCTACAACATTATATTGACGTTATCAACTGGAAAAAATGGGAAGCACATAACATGGACTGGTTATATATTGAAGTTAACGCAGGGGATTTGTTAACGGAGATTGAAGCAGGTGTAAGCAATCTTAAGACTGCATGTAATGCAATTTTAGATTGTATGCTTGAAGGTGATACTTTCATTGTTGAACCTAAGTCAAAAACTAAAGTTAGCGCATCTTTAACAGTTAGATATTATTGTGATAACTTAAGTGAAACTAGAAAAAAATATTCTGAAGTAAATCAATAAAAAATTGGCCTCTAAATTTTAGAGGCTTTTATATTGGTTAAAAGAATGGAAGAAGTGCTGATATAAATTATTTCAGTTAATCCGGTTATTGATCCATATCTAAATATGATAGCTATACAGATGCCAATAGTAATTAAATATATCTTTTTAGTATTTATGCTTAGATTAATATATAGTAACCAATTAAATATAAATAGTGCTATATAAGCTAATAATACATGCCAAAAGCTGAAAAAAGATTGATTTAAATTATAAGGAATGATTATAACTAATAAGGTTAAAATTAAAAATGCTTTAGAATATTTATTATTTAAGTCTTTTAGTAAATAATAAAAGAAGATGATGATTAAACAAGCTATTAATTTTATATACCATATAGATAATATAGAAGTATAATTATCGATAAATAGTTTAAAATATAAGCTAGATATTAACATGGATAATGGTATTAAAAAATATCCTATCGTTTTTAAAATAAATGTTTTCATGCTAGAATTATAACAAAGAAAGTAGGAAATGCGTATGCTTAAAGTTGGATTTCAAGGCAAAAATGGGACATATAGTGATTTGGCAGTAGATAATTTTTTTAAAGGTCAACAATTTACTAAAGTGAATTATCCTAACTTTAAAAAGATTGTATATGATATTGAACATGATATTATTGATTATGCTTTAATTCCGGTAGAAAATACGACGACGGGTATCATATCTAGAACTTATGATTTTTTCTTTGATCATGAATTATATGCGGTTGGAGAGATATGCATTAAGATAAAAGAAGAATTAATTGCTTTACCAAATGCTAAATTAGAAGATATTAAAGAAGTTTATTCTCATCCAGAAGCTTTGAGTCAATGTTCAACTTTCTTTAGTAATAATTCTAAAATTCAATCAATTGCATATCAAGATACTTCAGCAAGCGTTGAATATATTTTGAAATGTAATGATATTCATAAGGCAGCTATTGGTAGTGAGGTTGCGGCTAAATATTATAATTTACCTATTTTACTTAAAGATATTCAAGATAATGATCATAATATGACGCGATTTTTATGCATTACTCATCATAAACAAAAGGTGGATGGTGCTAATAAAGTGAGTGCGATGTTTATTTTAAAGCATAAGGCTGGTTCATTATTTAAATTATTAGAAGTATTTGCGAAAAATGATATTAATCTTTTGAAATTGGAATCTAGGCCACTTCCTTTTCATAACTTTGAATATTTATTTTATATTGATTTTGAATTATTGCCTAATCAACCAAAACTTGATGAAATTTTAAAAATATGTACTGATTATTGTCAAGATTATAAGCTATTAGGTTATTATAAAGCTTCGAAAATGTAATAATTTTCAGTAAATAAAATGTTTATTTACATTTTTGAAAATATATTGTAACATATCAACATATAGAAAAATAACAGCTTTATATAGGCAAGATAAGTTATATTATATAGCTATGTAGATATTGTCTATGTAGCTTTTTTTGATGGAGGAAAGCAATATGCGCATTGAGGTAAATTGTAGTCGTAATTATCCTATAATTATCGAGAAGGGTTGTCTAAAAGATATTAAGAAATATATTGATGATAATAGAAGAATCATGATAATTAGTGATGATATGGTACCTCAAGAATATTGCGATGCTTTAAAATTACAATTAAATAATTGCGATGTTAAAATTGTTAAACATGGAGAAGGCGCTAAGAGCTTTGAAATTTATGAAGATTGTTTACGTACTTTATTAAAATTAAATTATTCTAGACATGATCTTATAATTGCACTAGGTGGAGGAGTAGTTGGTGATTTGGCGGGCTTTGTTGCATCCACTTATAAAAGAGGAATACATTTTATCAATATACCTACAACTACTTTAGCGCAAATTGATTCTAGTATCGGTGGTAAGGTAGCTATTAATGTCGATGAAATTAAAAATTGTGTTGGAGCTTTTTATCAACCATCTTTAGTATTAATAGATCCAGAGGTTTTAAATACTTTAAGTAAAAGACATTATAATAATGGCTTGGTAGAAGCGATAAAAGCGGGATTAATTGGGGATGAAGCTTTATTTAAATTGTTTGAAGAAGATAATTTAGATATCGAACAAATTATATATCGCTCTTTATTAGTTAAAAAAAGGGTTGTTGAACAAGATGAAAAAGAAGAGGGCATCCGCAAGATTTTAAATTTTGGTCATACTTTTGGTCATGCCTATGAGAGTTATTATCATCTTCATGATTATTATCATGGTGAATGTGTAGCTTTAGGTATGATGGTTGTTTTAGATGATGAAGATATCAAAAAGCGTTTAGCTAAAATTTTGCATAGACTTGATATTCCGACTAGTTGTAATGCAAATAGAAATGAAATATTGCATTTATTATTGAATGATAAAAAAGCTGATCATAATATGATAGATTTAGTAAAAGTTGATAAAATAGGTGAAGCAAAAATAATAAATATGCCTATTAAAGAATTAGAAAAGTATATTTAAGGGGAATAGTAATATGAAAAATACTTTTGGTAATAATTTGACAATTACCTTATTTGGTGAATCGCATCAAGATTATATTGGAGCTACTTTAGATGGTTTACCTGCAGGTATTTTCATCGATGAAAAATATATTGAACATATGATGGAATTTCGTAAGCCTAAAGGTAATATTTCAACTGCCCGTAAGGAAAGTGATAAAGTAGAAATAATTAGTGGTCTTTTTGAAAATTATACTACTGGTACACCTTTAACAATTTTAATTAAAAATGAAAATGTTATAAGTAAAGACTATGATGATCTATCGCATATTGCGCGCTTATCGCATTGTGATTATAGTGCATATATGAAATATTTAGGATTTAATGATTATCGGGGATCTGGTCATTTTTCTGGACGCTTAACGGCGGCAATAGTTGCTTGTGGGGCCATTTGTATGCAAGTTTTATCCTTAAAAGATATCTCCATATTTAGTCATATTAAAAAGATAGGTAATATAAATGATGAAGCTTTTGATAGTTGTAATATAGATCATTTAGCTAGACAAATTGATATAATTAAGGATGCTTATTTTGCAGTAATAGATCAAAGACAAAAAGAAAAGATGCTAGCAAAAATAGAAGAAACTAGATTAGCGCAAGACTCTATTGGCGGAATTGTAGAATCGATAGTTTATAATATGCCTGTTGGAGTTGGAGAGCCAACATTTGATTCTTTAGAAAGTGTTATATCTCATGCGATATTTAGTATTGGGGGAATTAAAGCGGTAGAATTTGGTGATGGTATAGAGATGAGTTCGATGATAGGATCAATTGCGAATGATCCTTTTAGAATTATTAATGATAAAATTGTGACAACTACCAATCATAATGGAGGTATTAATGCAGGGATATCTAATGGTATGCCGATAATAGTCAATAGTTATATAAAACCTACGCCTTCCATTATGAAAAGTCAATCAACTGTTGATTTTAAACAAATGAAAAATTGTGAATATCAAATAAATGGTCGTCATGATCCATGTATCGTTCATCGTGCCCGTATTGTTATTGATAGCATGATAGCTATTAGTATATGTGATATGTTAATAACTAGATATGGACAGCTTTATTTTAATGGAGGTTTTAAAAAATGCGCGGAGTAATTGGTTATCCTTTAGGTCATAGTTATTCTAAAGATATACATGAATATTTAACTAATAAACCTTATCAAATAATAGAGTTAGATGAAGAAAAATTTCATGACTTTATGAAGGAAAAGAATTTTTCTTGTATAAATGTTACAATTCCTTATAAGCAGATGGTTATACCATATCTAGATAAAATTGATGATTTGGCTTTAAAATTAGATGCCATAAATTGTATCGTAAATAAAGATGGTACCCTAATTGGCTATAATAGTGATTATTATGGTTTTAAGCTTATGTTAGAAGCTAATGAAATTGTTGTTAAGGATAAAATCGTGGCTATTCTTGGTAATGGGGGAGCTAGTAAGGCTGTATATGAAGTTGTAAAGGATATGCAGGCTAAAAAAATATATATTGTTGATCGTAATAATCAGCCTAATACTATTAATTATGAAGAAATATATCATAAAAATCCGCAAATAATTATTAATACAACTCCTGTAGGTATGTTTCCTAATAATGATGGTTGTATTATTGATGTTGAAAGATTTAATGATTTAGAATGCGTTGTAGATATTGTATATAATCCAATTAGAACAAAATTAGTAATAGATGCCAATAATCTAGGTATAAAAGCTATTGGTGGTTTAGAGATGCTAGTAGCTCAAGCGGTTAAAGCATTAGAATTCTTTGATGATATACCAGTAAATATTTCCAAGATAGAAGAATGTTATAAAAAATTACTTAATGATAAGCAAAATATAGTTTTAATAGGTATGCCAAGTGGGGGAAAGACGACGATTGCGAATATTTTAGGCAAAAAAATGCAGCGTGAAGTATTGGAAATGGATGATCTTATTACACAAAAAATTGGAATGTCAATTAAAACATATATTGAACAATTTGGGGAGGAAGCCTTTAGAAAGCAAGAGATTGAAATGGCTAAAGAGTTTCGTAATCATCATCATTCTATTATTTCTTGTGGTGGAGGTATGATCTTAAAACAAGAAAGTATGAATTATTTAAAAGAAAATGGATGTATAATTTTTATTGATCGTGATTTAGAAAAATTGATAATAAGTGATGATCGCCCACTATCCAATACCAAAGAAAAATTAAATCAATTATATCAACAACGTTATGATTTATATCGTAAATATAGTGATATCATAATTGATAATAATGGTGATTTGGATAAAACAGTTGATAGTATCATAGAAAGTGTAGGTTAAAAATATGATTATTACCTTAAAGAAGAATGCGCCTAAGCATGAAGTTGAAAAATTGATTAAACAATTTGAAAATCAGGGCTTAAAAGTAAATTTAATTACAGGTGAAAATTATAATGTTTTTGGATTAGTAGGTGATACTGCTAAAGTTGATGAAAGAAGAATACAGGCTAATGAATGGGTGGAAAATGTTCAAAGAATTGCGGCACCTTATAAATTAGCTAATAGAATGTTTCATCCTGAAGATTCAATTATTGATGTAAGAGGAATTAAAATTGGGGGTAATGAACCGATTGTAGTTATGGCTGGACCATGTTCCGTTGAAGGCAAAACAATGATTGAAAATATTGCTCAAGAAGTAAAAGAAGCAGGTGCTAAGATGCTTAGAGGAGGAGCTTATAAACCTAGAACTTCGCCATATGCTTTTCAAGGAATGCAATCTGAAGGTATTAAATGTTTGGTAAATGCCCGTAATAAGACTAGTTTACCAATTGTTACGGAATTGATGAGTGCTGATAAGATTGATGAATTTGTAGAAAATGTTGATTTAATTCAAATAGGTGCACGCAATATGCAAAATTTTGATTTACTAAAAGCGGTTGGTAAAATCAATAAACCTATCTTATTGAAAAGAGGATTGAGCGCGACGATTGAAGAATGGATTATGAGTGCTGAGTATATTATGGCTAGTGGTAATCCTAATGTTATCTTATGCGAAAGAGGAATTAGAACCTTTGAAAAATATACACGTAATACCTTAGATGTTAGTGTTATTCCTATTATTAAGGAAAAAACGCATTTACCAATCGTTATAGATCCATCTCATGCGACAGGTGATTGGAAATTGGTTGAAGCTATGTCTTTGGCGGCAATTGCAGCAGGAGCTGATGGTTTAATAATAGAAGTGCATGATCAACCAGATTGTGCTTGGAGTGATGGTGCTCAATCATTAAAACCAGAAAAATTTGCACGTTTGATGAAAAAAGCTAAGGCTGTGGCGAATGCGATTGGACGGGAAATCTGATGAAGACCATAATTCATCCTGGTAAAAATGAACAGGCAATAATTGAGCTTCCTTGTAGTAAATCTTTAGCACATCGCTATATCATTTGTGCATGCTTAGCTTCAGGTCATAGTACTATCTCTAATATTACCTATAATCAAGATATTTTAAGTACTATTGAAGTTATGCGTCATTTAAATGCTGATATAATTATTAAAGATGATTGTTTAGAAATTGATGGTATAACTAAGTTAGAATATGATAAAAAAGTATTGGATTGTCATGAATCGGGTTCTACATTGCGTTTTATGATACCATTATGTGCTTTAATTGAGGAGGATGTTTATTTAACGGGAACTTCAAGATTATTAGAAAGGCCACAAAGTGTTTATGAAGAATTATTTGCTAAGCAAAATGTTAAATTTCTTCATAATAAAGATTCGATTGTAGTAGGTAGTTATTTACAAAGTGGTAATATTGAAGTTGACGGAAATATTT